>NZ_PIYS01000019.1:0-25651 GCF_002835605.1 Pseudomonas fluvialis
CCTGGCATCGGATTTTTTATGTCTCTGCAACAGCAACTGCTCGACTTAGGTGAACTGTTCAACTTCTCGGATCTGAGCACCTTCACCCAAAACATCCCGATCGAGTGGGTGGCATCCGCTCTGGACTTGTCCGCCCAGGCCACCATAAGGCGGCGGCGTCTGCCCAGCGATCAGGTGCTCTGGCTGGTGCTTGGCATGGCCTTGTTCCGTGACGAGCCGGTGCATGAGGTCGCACGACGCCTGAATATCTGTGCCCAGGGGCTGGCCTCTCACGACCTGCTGGCCCGAAGCGGTGTCACCGAGGCGCGTAAACGATTGGGTGCCGATCCGGTTGAGTGGCTGTTTCGTCAGACGGGTAACCAGTGGGGTTGCGAGCGCTATGAGGGCGATACCTGGCAGGGCCTGCAAGTATTGGCCGTGGATGGCGCACTCCTGCGCACCCCAGACACGCCTGAACTCCGAGAGCATTTCGGCTCCGGCAATACCTCCACCGAGCGCCAGACGCCGTTTCCCATGCTGCGACTGGTAGCCCTGATGAACGTGCGCTCGCACCTGATTCTGGATGCGCAGGTGAGTCCCTACCGGCGCAGTGAGATGCGCTTGGCCGATGAGTTTATGCAGCAGATTCCCAATCAGTCGGTGACGCTGTTCGATAAGGGCTTCTGGAGTGCCGACTTGCTGTTGCGCCTGGGCGCCGCAGGGGAAAGCCGGCACTGGCTGATTCCGGCCCGCCAAGGGCTGGTTGGCGAGGAAGTCGCTCGTTACGGCAAGGGCGATCGTTTGCTGCGCATGAAGGTGTCGGCACAGGCACGAAAGCGCAACCCCGACCTGCCGACGCACTGGGAGGTACGTGAAGTCAGCTACGCCGTGAAGGACAAGATCAAGACAGTGCTCACCTCGCTGCCTGCGGATACTTACAGCGCCAAGACCATCGCCAAGCTGTATCAGGAGCGCTGGGAGATCGAGCTGGGCTTCCGGGATATCAAAAGCTCTCTGCAGCAGAATGCGATGACCCTGCGCAGCAAGGTAACGGAGCTGGTCTACCAGGAGGTCTGGGGCTTGTTGTTGGCCTACAACATCATCCGCCGCGAAGCCGGTCAGGCAGCCGTCGCCTTCGGCCGCTCTCCGGGCGACATCCGCTTCAAACCAGTAGCTCAATACATCGCCGTGCAATTGATCGTGATGGCGGCGGCCAACCCGATTTCAGCAACAGGAACACGATTGTCGGAGCTGAGAGCAGGAATCGGTGGGCTGTTTCTGGATCACCGTCCAAGGCCATCAAGACCAAGGACGGTGAAGATCTCAAAGACCCGTTATCCAGTGGATCGAAAGGCTGCTCCGCTTAAGTGAACAGCATTACGGCGGTAGCCGGGTTTTTTATGGCTATAAATGGAGGCGGACAAAGATAGCCGACCTCAAAAGCGCGAAAACACTGGGCTGAAGGCGACTTCAGACAGACTTAATGAACCCTGTCGGTCAAAGTAAATAGGCCAAAACCTACCTTCGGACAATGTTACTTTCCAAAGCCAGTAACGACGGGGCTTCTAGCCAGTCCTAACCCATCAGGAGGCGACATGATATTAGGATATCTTGTCGGCATCTCCTCTCAATTGACAGGTTGTCAATACGATTACCTTACATCACTCGGAACCTAGATAGAAGCTAAGCATGCTTGATCCGGTTGAGGAACTCGCGCGCCGCTGCCCTGGCCCTCACGTCATCTGAAGCACTTAATGGCTCCAGATGCACCCCTTCATCACCATCCACGTAGAGCGGCCCACCTTGGTCATCATCGTACTCCTGGCCTGCATACAGACCGCCATCGTGGTATGCCCGCAGCGTACTCTCGCGCAGATCAGTACCCAGATGCTCGGCAAGGTAAATCCAGACCCAGTTCTGGAATAGATTTCCCCGGTCATCTTCATCAATCAGATCACGCATCGCATCGACGTCACCATGCAGAGCAGCCTGATGATTCCAATGCCTTGCAGAATCAACATCATCGGCATCCTCAGCCAACCAGACCAGAGAGCGCATCGCCTCCACATGACCTAAACCTGCGGCCTCCTTGTACCAATGCTCAGCTTGCTCATGGTCACCCCGATGCTCAGCACGCTGCGCCTTCTCAAGAGCAATATCCAACCTGGCATCTGCCCACCCCAGACGTGCTGCCTCATTCAAATGAAGTGCCTCTCGCTCGGCATTCAGCAGGTGAGCCTTGTAGGCCGTCGCCCATTCGAGCTGCACCCCATCAAGATCGCGGCCCTGCTCCATCAGCGAGTACCAATAGGAGGAGCCCTCCTCTTCACTGAGGTCATCGCCTCTATATATAAGTGCCAAAGCGTAGTGAGCTGCCGCGCTGCCTCTCGAAGCCGCACCGTTTAGGCCGTCAATCAACAACGTAATTTTTGCAGGGTCGCGCGATGGTGACGGGTTGCCTCCTGACTCAGAGTCAGAGGCTTCATCCTCGTCCTCCTCATCAAGGTCATACCAATCCTCGGGATATGCCCAGTAGCCTTGTTGCAGGGTATCTGCAATCAACTCAACAGAGGCAACCCCCAGACGCTGGTCAGCAATCATGCTGAGCAAGGTCTCACCAGCCGTGTCAGCAACCGACTCATAACCCAACTCGGCAAATCGACGATGAAGTGTTGCCAGTGAAGAAGCCACAGGCACTTGCGCGCGCTCCATTACGGCCATGATGTGGGCCGCATCCAACGAAGCACGGGTATTGAACCCAAAGCTCGCTGCAAATAGCTCATAGATATGCGAGTGGCGAAATGATCGCTGAGTAGCAGACTCAAGCTGTTGCTTGGCGGCGTAGACGAGTTCTTTGATAGCCATGAAACCAATCCTCATCGCCTGACGTACGGAGCGAACGGCACACGTTTAAGCCCCGGACATCCAGGCTTGGAAGGGTTTCTCAGCTAGAGAGATATGAATCGAAGGAATGCGAAGCCTTTTTTAACTCGTGTGCAAGTTGGGCGGGCGCCTGCGACAGATTCTAGCTAGCAATCTGTCGCAAAGTCGAGCGCTGCGCCAGCCGACTCGCTAGACACCATTTCACTTGCTGGAGGAGCTGGCTTCCAGCAGGGAAAGAATCCACTGGACAGGAGCATCCTGCCCCTGCGTGTCAAAGACGAACTCTTGCCCTCTGGCCACACTGTTGAGCAAACACTCATCACCAACTACGCGCCATCGACGTTCATCACCGTGATAACTCAGCTGTGAGCGTCCATCTACTGGAGCCAAAAAGCTTGGAAGCCTCCAGCTAGTCTGGGCATTACTCTCGGGGGCTGTCAGCACCAACCTCTGATCGAAATGCGTGAATACACCTGCTCCTTGAGCATGGGTGTGAGCGTCGCCAATGACTAGCTGATCTGCCGACTCGTACAGGGTATTAGATGCATCTGGGGAGTAGGCGAAATGCGGGTGATAGCGGGCCCAAAGCATTTCATCGCTAGGGAGTTCATCGACCTGGTGAATCCGCCCAATCTGCATCCAGCCCCAGATGATATGGCGTGCCCGTTCCGTTCTTTTGAAACGCCAGCCATCTGCTGTCTGCTCAACAGACCTAAAAGATCCGAAGAACAGGAACACATCACCGACCTGAACGCCCTGCTTACGCAGGTGTCCCTGGGCACTACCGGTCTGCCCCAATAAAGGTTTCCAACCAGGCAATCGCGGTAAAGAATCAGCACGCAGGTCTGGATCTAAGTGGGCGAAATGGCGACTCCGCTTGGCATCGCCTGTGAGCTCTACAACCAGATCACCAACGTTCATATCCCCAAACGACAGGTCTTGATAGGCAATGGGGGAGCCTTTATCCGGAATGGGCAATGAAAGCATGCGCCCATCCGGAAAAATCGGGCTTGGACACCCCCCTGCCGTGGAATCAAAACCTTTGCGGCTCAGGATGATGCGCATCAGCGGCCTCCGCATTTAGATGTGCTGGTGAGTTCATCTTCAGGCCACTGCGTCGGATTTCCATGCCTACCCGGTTGGTAACGCGAGCGTATAAAAGAGATAAAACGTTCGGCTAACGCTTCGGTGGACTGTATGCCATGAGCCGACTGCCCACGGGGTAGCGCTGGGCGGACGGCTTCAGGGAGTGAAATGGCTTGAGCTCCGAAGTAATAGAACTCGTCGGCAATCAAGGCGTACTGCCCTGATAAATCTCGGCGTAGATCAAAAGGACTGGGAGCATCAGCTCCCGTATCCCAATGATTGGGATTGGGGATTTGCTCAAAATGCGCGGGTTCGAATGCACCTGGCACAAGGGGTCTGTAGATGTTATCCCCCGCTTTTGGGGTAGGGCCGGACTTGCCGAGGTTAGGTATTTTGTCCTGGAAAAGAGGGTCGCTGTAGTACTCGCGTAGGTGCAGTTTCTTACCCACCTGCATCAGGTAAATGAGGCGCTCCTCACCAACCTGATCCCCTGTCAGAGCCTTGGAAGTAAATCCTGCAATCCAATCACCCTGTTTCTTCAAGCGACGGATCTGCGGCTTGCAGGTCGCAAGCGTCAGCGTGTGACCAAATGGGTTCGGGGCGAATCCAGTGTCATGAGTCATTTTGTAGCTGAACAACCGCATTGGTAGCTCCTTTACCAGCAGAACATCAAACTATAAGGCTCGCCCGTACCGACCTCAAGCCAATCCAAAGATACTCGGTGCAGGTCACCGAATACCGTCTCGCAGAAGTGGCCATGACGGCTATATGCAGACAGATCCGCCGACCCTCCCTCCAGAAAGAAACCGTGGAGTGTCGTGAACGTACCTGCGATTGGCAGCTCTAGCCTGCCCAGAGGCTTGCTTAGCTGTGTCGAGAGCCACCTCAATGCTTCGACAGAAGCATGATCCCTGAGAGCACCAGCACCAAGGAGGCAGTACAACTGCTTAGCTTCATCCACAGTTATGGATGCCCTCAATACCTGCATACCCTGCCCTGAAGCAACAAGAGCCATCAGGTCGATATTCGATACCACATCGCCGATCTCCGGCCATTCAATAAGTGTCATCTGTGCCGCCTCCTCGTGGTGTCACGCAGACAGGCTTTAGGCCGCTCTAAAAGCACAGCAAAACGTGACACATGTCGCACTTTTAGCAGCTAAACAGCTAACTCCACCCTGCTGCGCAAATTCCTCATCCGGTTAGCAGCGGATAGCACGAGCACGTATGCCAAGGCGCCAAGCCGTTTTTAGCGGCAGCGACAGCCCCATTCAGAGCAGTTTGTAAAATTCCAAAACAAATGGAACATTCCATTGACAGTGGAATCTTTTGAGTTCAATCTGCGCACATTCCAAACGGAGTGGAACATATGCGACTCGAAGATCTGTTTTGTAATCACGCCAAGCCACAGACCAAGATCCGCCGCGACCAGCTAGCCACCGAGGTCAACGATGCCTACGTGGGGCACCTCAATGCTGAATCCGACAAGTATCAATGCGATCCGGAAGATCTAGATAAGGTTCTTGGCGGGGCTTCGCATTTCAATGCTATCGCCGAGAGCTGCTACGACTACGCAGTTGAAGGCCAACTCAAGACAACCGGCGTCGGCACACAAGATGACAACTGGCTGGACTTTGCATCCTTCATTAATCAAGCCCGCTGGGACGACGAGTTCCACAGCGCAAACTCCCTCGCACCAAGCCTTGAACACTTATTCAAGCTGGGAGCAATTCGTGCGCGCCTGGACAGCGACACGCTTGGTGATGTCGTTACTGAGGCTCTACCTACGGTGCTAAAAGATTCCGAGTGCGGATACCTCACCCTGAACGAAGTCGCCTTCCTCGCACAGATGACTGAAAAAGCCGTGCGCAACGCCACTCAACCCACCGCGCCAGATCGTCTTCACACTCGAAAAGAAGGGACTCGCACTGTGGTGGACTCCCATGAAGCGCTGCGCTGGCTGAAAGGGCGCCGCCACTTCAAGCCGACCGTACTGGTTTGAGGTGCTCTCATGTTCATGACCCGACACGCCGAACTGCGTTGCCAGGAGCGGCGTATCAGTGAAAAGCAATTGGAATGGCTGCTGTGCTACGGAGAGGAAAGCCATAACCGAGGCGTCTGCCTGTGCTTTTTCGACCAAGCAGGTTTCTCACAGTTACTGGGGGATGTAGACCCCACAAACCAGGAACTGGCCTTACGCAGTAGCGACATCTACGCGGTGCTGACAGAGAGCAAGGTCATCACCGTGGGTTATCGGGACGAAAGGCTGAAGCCGCAAAAAGCACACAAGCGAGTTCGACGTGGTACGCCCACTAACTCAGCTGCCCGTCGCATTCACCGCCGTACGCGTTAACTCAAGGAATGAATCATGAGCCACTTTGAACAATTCAGCCCGATCATCCTCAACTCAACTATTAACCTGAGCGGCGCCGATTTGCCCAAGGAGTTGTTGCTGTCATCGGAGGGCAATTTTCAGACTTTCTACGCCCCCTTCGACTACATCAACACTAAAGCTCGGATCACTATCTGCGGCATCACGCCAGGTCACCAGCAAGCGGTGAACGCACTGAGCGAGGCACGTAGACAGCTAAAAGCCGGGGCATCCATTGAAGAGGCCAGAAGGAAATCCAAGGAAACCGCGAGCTTTTCTGGGCCAATGCGCAACAACCTGATTGCCATGCTCGATCACATTGGCATTGCGAAACTGCTCGGGATTGATAGCTGTGCCCGGCTATTCGATACCCACACACACCTGGTGCATTACACCTCCGCACTGCGCTATCCAGTTTTCGTCAATGGCGCGAACTACAGCGGCAGTCCATCAATGCTCAAGCAGAAATCCATGCGAGAGCAGGTCGAGACGCATCTTGCCGAGGAGGTAAAAGCACTGGGCAATAACTGCCTCTACGTTCCCCTTGGGCCCAAAGTGGCCGAAGCCCTTGAGCATCTACAACGCCAAGGCCTGCTCAAGCCTGAGCAGGTTCTCGCAGGTCTTCCCCATCCGTCAGGCGCTAACGCCGAACGCATCAGTTACTTTCTGGGCAACAAAGCTCGTGAACACCTATCTGCAAAAACCAATGCGCAGGTACTGGACGCTGCACGAACTCAGCTGTGCGCCAAAGTATCCAGCATTGCAGCTCAAGGGTGGCGCTGATGCGAACACTCTTAAATTTGCCAATGTGGACACTGTTGTCGATCAATCTCTGGGGCTTCCGAAAACTGCTCACGATGGCCGAGGAACAAACTCAGGACGCTCTGAACCTGTTTTGCAGTAGCTGCTCGACTGATAGCAGCATCTGTGAGCGTCCTCAGCATTGCCGGCTGCAAAGGCTCAGGGATCGAGAAGCTCTCCTTAAGAACGTGATACTCGAAACAGAAGACCGAATAGCTCGGCTGGTCGGACTCTGACGAGAGAAAACCCATTTTTAGATCCAAGCACAGCACTATGAGCAACCTCTTCAGCGGGCCGTATTTTGATCATGTGATGGCACAAGAGCCGCTCCGATCAGCCGAATACTTTACCCATGGCTCCTCAGCAATGCTTTTTCGGCGTGACGGCCAGCTCTATCGGCTAACCACTGACGGAAGAGGCCACTGCTTTCTTTCCGAGCAGTCAGCCAAGGGCAATCCACACGTGGTCAGGGTTATCCAGGACTTCGGGCCAGTAGCACCAGCCGATGATGCATATTTGGACGATGAGTTTTACTGGTTAGCACAGGTTGAATGGCTTCAACCTGTAGATCCCACAAGTACCGAGGGTGCTCGACTGACCGAGCTATTCACACAGCTGACAGATGGCGAACTGGTAGAGCATGAGCATCGTGCTCAATTCCTCGAACGATGCAGTCAGGTTGCGCGCAACCAATCCGAGTTCGCTCCTCTGCTCAACACCCTGATTCAGGCAGCTCAGTATCTGCCCGAAAATGATGGGGCTGTGGATTGCAACATCACAAACGTCATGCGGCGGCCCTCAACAGGCATGATCATTTGGAGCGATCCTATCCACTTCACGCCGGGATACATCACTGAGGCTCAACAGATACAGATGAATGTGCTCCGCCAGCAGGTCGCACAATAGACCGCAAGTATTCATTTTTTAGCTTCACGATCAGAATGAAAGCGCAAAGGAGCTGCGATGACACAACAAATTGGTCGCGATGGTCGAGTCTTAGAATCGGGCGATCTGATCAGGGTAACCCTGGTATGGCCGTACCGGGGCCATACAACAAGTCGGTCACCGCACTCAGCTCGTCCATATCCACTCCCGCTATTGAAGGCACCAGCGCGACTGCACCATCCGCGCCGTCTCATAGAGATCAATCAGATGGCGCAGTGACTGAAGCCCACCCGGCGCAAAATTCACGATCACGAAACAGTCGAAATCTTCTGTGTGGATCAACCAGCGCGCCCCATCGCGCACGACATGGCTGATCTCCCCCGAGGTGAGTACGGCGTGCTCCGGATAACGGCGGACTTTGTAGGCATGGCCCCGCACGCAGTTGCAGCTGATAGAGGCATTCACCAGGAAGCCAGTAATGACTTCGTCGGGGTAATGCTCCAGCAGCGCTTCGAGTAAAAGGCGTTGCGTCCGCGCTGGCAGACGGGAGCTGATTCGGTCAGACACAGAGCACCTCCGGCGGTTGGCAATACCAATCCACCACTGCCTTCAGTTCAGGGTTTTGGCTCGTGCGGGCGCTGGGTTTGGATGGCCGTGACCAAGTAGGGGCTCGATTAGAAACGATGTTCACCAACGCATCGACCGAGAGCAAAAGCCCGCTCTCCACCTCTCCACTGGGGCCAGTCACCAGTGCGCCAACCCTCTTCATTGTCCCCTTAAGCCAGGCCGACTTGCTGCCCAGTCGATCTGCCGCATCTGCTGCCACCACATAGGTGGAAAGGAATGCAATGAGGTCGGCCAAACTGATGAATGTCCGGTATTTCTTGCCAGGTTCAACACGTGCCCGAAGGTAACCGGCATCGATCCACCCCTTGATGGTTTGATGCTTCCACGGCGTTATCTTGGTCAGGTCGGTGATAGTGAACTCAATACCGGTTGAGTGCTGAGCCGACACGTCTGCCAGCGTTTCTTCATCAAAGCGAAACGCCGCAAACCCCTGGATACCTCGCACACGGCCTAGCGGTTTAAGATCACCCGCAAATACTCGCTTAAGCAGGTCATTGGCTTGCGCGTTGGAAAAGCGCTTACCACTGATATCCGCAAATGACAGGCTGCGCTTGGGCTCATCGATCTCGCCGCAGCTCTCGGTCAGCCGTTCGAGCAGAGCCAGCGCTTCACTTTTGCGATAGTCCCCCCGTGCAAACAGCGGGCGCTGCATCTCCGACACCGGGCTCAAGAGCCCAGTTTCCGCAAAGCGGTCTCGGGTACGTCGACTGATGCCGAGAAGTTTGAGCAAATCCTTCCCGTAGAGGAAATCCGCAGCCGCTTGCTGGTGTGCCTCAACCTCTGTGCGCTTAACCAAGCAAAATTCACTGGTCGCGCCCTGCAAGATGGTTCCACCCAACGCCCCCGACTTCACCAGAGCCACAATGCGATCTGCGGAGCTCTTCAAGGTACGCGCGGCCTCGGCAGCCGTGAGAGTCGCTTTCAACCCAAGCAGCTCGGCGCCGAGCTGTTTCATCTTGCGATTGATCGGAGCATTGGCCCGCTCAAGAATCAGCCGGTGGGCCATCTCGCGGAGGGGGGCATACACCTCACCCGCAAATTCTGTGTTCAGCTCGCGGTACCAGGAGCCCAGGTTGAGCATGAATCGGCTGGACGCCATTTGATTGGCCGCTTCAATCTTGGCTTCGACGAAGTCCCTGAAGCGAGGCAGCAAATTGTTGCCGATTTGATGACTGGCTTGGCACACCGCCAAGGCTTTGTCCGTATCGATGGGCGCATTTTTCCGATGCGGTTCCGCCAACGTCAGATTCGCCAGAAACAATAAAAAGGCATCAACGTCTTGGGGCAGCGCCTCCAGTCCCGGCAGCGAAATGCCACTGGCAGGCCACAAGAGGCTGGCCACCCAAAGGCTCGCGGGATCTGCTGGCGCGACATCCGCAGTGGTCAGGTCGTACCCACACCGGCAGGTTGTAATCGAGTGGCGCTTGAGGTCTAGCGGTGCCGAACACTCGGAGCAGGCTTCCAACAGTGAGCGCTGGTGCTCCGGGCATGCAGTGAACAACTGATGATGCCAGGCCTGACGGATGTAGGCGGACGCGCGCAAACACTCGACACAGACCGGAACTGCTGCGGTGCGGAGAAATCGCCCTTGGCTGAGCGAGCCCGCGACTTGTGAGAAACCGGCAAGCTGTTGGATCCCCGCACAATCCAAGCCATGCGTCTCACTGACGGCATTGAGCTCAGCCTCACTGTAACGGGCTTTGAGTCGAACTCCCGCCTCTCGGAGCAGGGCGGCAGAGGAGTCCATGAAGTTCTCCTCAGCCAACCGCAGGAGATAGCCATTTACGCTTTCATCAGCGAAGGGGGTCAGGGGGAATGCCAGCATGATGAACCCTCAAACCTTCACGCCAGCTTCGGACATGACCTTGGTGTACACCAACGCCATATGCTCGGTCTGAACCGTGATCCTACGGTCAAACGGATTGAAGTCGATCAGACGCCCGATGACTGCCGCCTCATAGGCTTTAGCAAACTCGGGGTACAGCGCCTCCCCATTCGTTGAACAGACTTCGACCTCACGAAAGAGCTTGACGATCAGGCCAAAACGCCCCGCACACGCGATATACATGCGCTTGGCAAACTCGGCATCCTTGAGATCGAACGTGCGCCAACCGTTGTTCGCCAGGTATTGCAGCGCTGTCGCCAACGCTGCCCGAAAATGTGTGTAGTCCGGGCCCTGCCAGTCATACGGATAAAATTGGAATGGCCGCCTGACACGATCCGCCAGTTGCTCATTTTCCTGGAACAGTTGATTAAGCGATGGCAGACCGGCGAGAACGATACTGGCTTCCAGTTTTCCATCGAAAAGCTTAAAAAAGTCAGCCGCCGCCCGCACCGTGGTGCTACTGCCGCGCTCCAGCATGTGCTGGCACTCATCAAAGATGATGAGTTCCGTTTTCCGCTTATTGGCTGCTTTGATAAAAGCTTCCGTCGCCGCGACATGGTTCTTAAAGCCCCCAGTGCTCATGCCAATGCTGCTCAGGCAAGCATCTGGCAGGGCTCGTGCCGTCAGATGTTTGGGACTCACCACCGAGATCACGCTCTGCGATCCGACAGGGGAGGTGCGCAAGATCTCTTGGATCGCACGGGCCAACACCCTCGTCTTCCCGACCCTCGTGGGCCCAACGACTGGCTGAATTTGGTAATCCTTATTACGCGCACGCTCTACAGCCGCCAAAATCACAGCAAGGGCGGATGAAAAGCGCTCATGCTGAACGAGCTGATCGTAAATACAACTCATGGCTTGATGACCTCGGCAGGGGCCGGTACAAAGTCATCATCCGGCTCGACCGGCATGACACTGCGTGCGACCGGAGAAACCGCCTGCTGGTCAAGCTGGGTTTGCACGTCACGGTGATAACCCTCACGGGCTTTTTTCTGACCTGCACGGTTATGGTCGGAAATCTTTGAGCGACGCCGGGTGCTGTCTGTCGTCCATTTGATCAGCAAGCTTGCGTAGACACGGTGGTAGTCATGACCAGTCATGGTCTGCGGGTCACGCTCATACTGCTTACGAATCTCTTTGATGACCTCGAACGAGACATTTGGAACGTCGCGCATCTTGCAATCGAGCTTGATCAATTCACCGCTACGGGGATCAACGGCATAAATCGCCGCACATTCGGCAGGGTTAAACAGAATCGTCACAGGCTTCTGAAGATAATCCCGCGTCACGTCCCGAAAGGCATAGCTGTTGTACTGAAAGCCCTCGAAATCGATCCCGTAGTGTTGCACAGTACGAGTCGTCTTATTCTTATGCAAAATCAAACGCTGAACCTGCTCAAGAGATGGTGGTGGTGGTGGCATGAATCTTTTGAGTTCTTCATCCATCGCCTGTTTAATTGTCATGTTTTTTCCATGGCGAAATCCGAGCTTCACGACAGGCTGATTTACGTAGTAGTCCGCTATGAACTGAACAACATCTTTGTACACTTGCTCGACGGTGTAGCAAGCCTCGTGTTCCGCTCGCTCATGTCGATTCTTGATTTCTTTCTCAGCGCTTTTCTTAGAGCCTGGCATCAGATTAAATACCATCTTATCCAAGGTATTAAAAAGTGACTCTACGTGGGGCTTATCGTCCCCGCGATAAGCGCGGGCATAATGGATATCAATCCCAAGATCTCGGACGAGCTCTAATGACACACCCGCCGCATTCTCAGACGCATTATCCAATAGAGCCTTATTCAGCCCACACGGCGCAGGCCAATCTGATTTCAATTCAAAGCGCTCTTTGAATTTCTCGTCTTTCGGGGAAAAGAAAAACTCAAATAGCTTGAGCAATGAGTATTCACTGGGTGTCCCGGCTGTCACATAAATGCCCACGGGATAGCCTGTACGGCTACAAACCATTGAGTACAAGGTCAATTTTGAAAATTTTCGACCAAATTCATCCACAACATACATATCAATCGTCTTGGCGTCGATTTGCACCAATTCAAAAGCATGCTCTACGTAAAACTCATTAACCGCTTGCCGTGACAATAGGCGATAAGTCCTGGGATCAATTCGCCCATCCAAGACGATATCCCGAGGCATTTCTTGAAGCACGCGGGACACCAGTTTCACGCTGATCGTCTGGTTACCCTCAACCAGGCAATCTGAGCCTTTCAGGCGGTCATTCACAATCCGCGCTGTAGCTGCTAGGTTCAGCTTGTCATCCTTGGCATAGGTATCCAGGATAGCTGCTCGGACGAGCTCTTTAGCTGCCGCTTTTACCATCCAACCTTTACCGCCACGCGCGCGGTAGTTCGGAATCAGGGCTTCAAAACCTCCTTTCGAATATTTTTTCTGATACTGCCTGATGGTTTTTGGACACGGCACCTTTTTCTCGTGCTCAATGCCAACTTTAACCCTTAACTCATTCTTTTCTTCCTGCGAAGCTCGCAGATATTCTTCGCTGTCAACTAACTTTATGATGTCTCTGCGAAAAATAGCTTCCGCATATTCTGAAGGCTCCCAAGTCTTACCTTGACGCTCAGTCGCATACCCTGGGATCTTGATCACTCCAGTTGCCAGTTCGTTATAGAACTGCTGAAAGTCCATAACCCGCTCAATACCACCCTTGCCGCGCAGGACAATATCTTTCAAGTCAACTTGCATTGACTTGATAACGAAGGGCTGTCCGGAAATATTCACAACCCCGTTTTCTCGGATTGGATTATTCATCGCTATGAACCTCCAGCATTTCCAGATTTCCATTCCCTGGGTACACGTCGAAATCCATTGATTGAATCAGTACTTTATTTAGATCCATCTTCAAAACGCCGCTCAGCAGCCCTGCCAGCAAAAAATAGTTATTCGGTTCCAATCCGCAGAGCACGTCTCTGACATACCCCGTCTTATTGTTAAGTTGGCTGACTTGCTGTGCCCAGCCTGGCAGTTGCTGAGCGCATTGCCGGGCGAAATGGTGCAATACGTTCACATTTACCAAAAACGTTTCAGTTAAATCCTCTTTGCAAAGCACTCTGAATTTCATACCGCGTCGCTGACAAAATTCACCAACAAGTGCAAAGAGTTCTTTGTGCTGCGTGCAGTAGCGCTTCGGCTTCACCTCAAAGACATACGTAATGCCATCAATCACATCCGTGAAATCCGGTGTGTAGTACTGACTATATTTGGGCTTGTTAGCGGGTAGGGCTGTCAGTACCTCACCCCGAACTAGATCAAATGTCATAGCCTGAGCCCGCAGTTCACTGCTCCTCGGATCCAAGTCGAGTACCTTGGCCAACACCATCTCGTCACGCGATTCCAAGCGGATTTCCAAGCCGCTTTTCACCGACTTCATCACATACGCCTTGCGGCCACGGTTGCTGCGACGAGATACGTCTCGGGTCGTGCTATGGCTTTGAGCATCTCTCTTCATTTGGTACGCTTCACCAATAAATCCATTACACTAGGTATAGCCAGACTCACCGATCAGGTCAAGCTTTTTTTTGGTGAAGCGTATCAAATAGAATAGTATGACTTTCAGGTGCCATCAGGAGAGCACGCCATGCCCCGTAAGCCACAGACGCACTGGTTTGGCCTCTATCAAAACCTTCGGCCCAAGGTCGACTGTCACCAGGGTGTCGAGAGCATCTACCAGCTCATTCGCCGCGAAGCCGAAGACACTGGTTACGATGAAAAGGTGATCAAGCGCATGCTCAATGCCGGGGCATTTCTTGAGCGCATGACTGACGGCTCTCTCTCAGTGGAGCAGGTCAAATGCGGCTACGCCCACGCCGAGTTGCTGGAGCGCCTGTACAAGCTGAACGCACAGGCAGCTCAGGCCAGCCTCAAGGCGATCCTGGACAACCAGGTAACCCTGAAAGTACTCCGTGAAACCTTAGACTCGATGGCCGCAGAGTCTGGGCATGCGCAAATCACGGCTCGCTCCCGCGCCCGTCAGCGTGTGGCCGAACATCAGCGCCTTTGTATCAAACTTGCTCAACAGGCGGGGCCCCGTTTTTTTGGCAGCGCTGAAGGCGAAATGGTGCTGGTGAAGCACTTCCGAACGCTACGACAATTTATTCTGATCAATAACCCAGGCCAGCCCATCGCAGTCATTCCGCGCCTGGGCGACACATCCTTGAAAGAGGGGGCAGCCGCCGAAGAGCTGCTCACGCTAGCCATGTCAGTGAAGCGCTACTTCCAGCGCATTTGGCTACTACTGCCTTCTGACTCAACTCTGGCCCTAGAACTGGTCGCACGGGCTGAGCAGATCGGTGCGTTTGAAAGTTGGTTGTATCTGGCAACGCCTAGCGCGGATTCATCGGAATTAATCCCCTATCGAAATAGGCGGCGCGCCCTCGAAAAGGATGTTCAGGGAGAGGATGACAGCGCTTGGGAAGGGGTCTCGCTGCGTGATGGCCGAAAATTATCCGGCAGCCTCGATCCAATAGAGAAAAATTGACCATTTGCGCGCGGGCCTTCTGCCCAGCGTCTCCGTACCTTTGGCCATGTAGCTATTTTGCTACTTACCCAGGAGATGCAACATGACTCGTCAGACGCCCAAACTCACCGCACAGATGGCCAAAAGTATTAGCGGAAAGCCCTCCAGCAATGGAGGACAAAATAATTCTCGACCGGCACCCAGTAATGCTTTCCCTGGAGGTAACTGGCCAAGCAAAGTGCCAGGGCATAAATCAGGTGGCAACCGGGGACAAGGGCCCAAAACCTAACCACCAGGACACACTGCCCGCTGCTGGCAGCGGGTAGTCAACACGGACGAAGAGCGTGCCGCCGCTATGCCCAAAGAACATTACACCTTACGACCACCCTACCCACGACTCGGAGAGTGCTACCGCCTTTTGGCGAAGGCACTTGATACCAAAGCCAGCAACCGCCATGTGGATAAGCTGGCTCGGGAAGGGGATTTTGATTGGCAACTACTGACACAACTGCGCGATGAACTGCTCGAAGCGCCGTTGAGCAGCAGAAGTAATGCGCAATTTGCTCGATTTGTTGCCTCGGCGGTCGAGGCCCTGCAAGAAAACTACATGCAACTGATCAAGACCATAGCCTTGGACGCCTTAACTCGTGAGCAAGCGCTACCTGTATTGGCAGAGCATTTCTTGGCGCCTTATCTCGGCTCCTTTCTCCTGCAAATGCACAAGGCAATCCCCAGTCCATCCTTGCCGCAGCTATTAGATGAGCAGCACCACCCTGTAGAAGTTACCCTGGCCTGGCTGGAACGCGAGCTGGAAATAGCGCCCAACCATCTGGGCCAGTACCTATATCCTGATGCTTCCGGCGAGAACAAGAACGGACGCGAAGCGATCCGCCGTTGGCGACAAGGCGAACAGCTGCCGGATCTTCAGAGCATCGCATTGCTTCATCAGAAATTGCAGGCGCAGTTCATGGCTCGCCCCCTGCTGCTGCGCGCCTTCACCGAATGGCTAATCGTCGCACGTGCCCTAGTCGTCTTCGAAAGCGCAGCCTTGAGTTATGTCCGCTTACGCCACTGCATACTCCAGCAGGTGTTGAGCGACCTCCCCATCATCGATATCGGCGTGATGCTTTCCACGCTGAATATTCAGGCCGCAGAACATAAGCGTGAACTGGTCGAAAGCGGCCTGTTGCTGTTTGAGCAGTTGAAGCGCACCACGGAAAAGTCCCTCGGCGACCAGGCCCGCACACGCTTCGCCCTGGATCAATTCCGCCTGCTCCTGGGCCACCACGACCCGGACGGCATCAGTACCTACTATCTGGAATGGCTGGAGGGCCGCTGGCATGTGCTGGCGGGGCAATTAGAAACGGCGCTCCTGCATTTCGAAAAGGCTGCCGACCTGGCCCTCTACCGCTCAGGCCAAACCCAGAAAGACATTCTGCGTGAAGCCCTGCTATTGGCCGCCTACTTGGGCAAGCGCCCGCTGTACAAGCGCCTCAAGCACCGCGCCCTAGTCATGGGCCTCAGCTATCTGCCGGGCTGGGAAGAGTCCGTGGCGTCTGATCATGAGCTGAAGCTGATTCGCGACAATTTCACGGTCAAATTCCCGGAGCGAGGCCGCTTTGTGGATCCTGTGCCGGAGTTCAGTGCGCTGCATTAGCAGCGCCACTGCGCGTAATAGGACGTTATGGTCAATCAGACACCGCACCTGACCCGATAGCGGCGACCGCCTGATCCCTGGCGGTCACCAGTGTCCGCCCCTGCGCTATACCAGACCCGAGGGGATTGACCGTAGGGGGGATGTATCTGCCAAACACGGGTCTGTACCTAATGTTTACGCACGAAAAGTCGACAGGTCGATCACTCCAACACAAGCCGGTAGGGTCATCATCAACATGACCTGGAGGTGTTCGATGTGGATGCTCAGCTCAATTGATGCAGGATTGATCGCAACAACCTTGGGTGGCGTATTTTGGCTGCTCGCCCGGATCGCTTACGGCCCAGCGGAATAAATCAAACGCACCTAGGAGTACAACCAAACGCCCAGTTCATCGAGGTTGCTGACCACAATCTGTTGGGCGCTAGCCTTGGTCTGCACTTTGTGCGGATCGATCTGATAGCGCTGTAACACGTATTGCACCAGTGCCCCACGAGTCGCCACTTTCAGCTGCCCAGCCTGCATCCCAAAGTCCACCTCGATGATGCTGCGTTGGTCGGGTTTCAGCCGAGGATCAGGCTCTATCACCACTTCAACCTCACTATTCCAACCGTCATCCGCGTCGCGGCCTTGGTCGGACTCACCAAGCACGTCCAGCTCACCCCTGAAGCGACTCAAGACAAAGTCCCGGTAGTCGCGGTTCTTTTCACAGTAAGCCCGCACGTGCCAGCGCATGCCGGTATAGACAAGGGTGTGAGGTGCGATCAGGCGTGTTTCGGCCACTGGGTTGGCCAAAGAAACATAGTCGCACTCCAGGCGAAGTCCCTCACGACAGGCACGCAACAGCGGGCGCAAGACTTCAGGCCTAACCGAACGATCCGGCACATTCAGAACTTCGGTATGCGCGTAAGCCAGCGCTAGGCCTTCGATGTGTGGTGCCCGCTCGCTGTTTTGGTTCAGTAAATGCAAGTAGGCACTGGCACTGTCATCAATAAACAGCGGGCTGAATCGGCGACTGGGTACATAGCCTTTGATGTGCTTGTCGTAGTCCAAGTTGCCGGGCGCGTGGTCAGCCAGATAGCTGTTGATGTCTTTCGAAGCTTGTTGCCGGCTGATACCGAAGCTCTGCATCAAATGCCCCGTGGTGAGTCGCCCCTCCCAAAGCGCGATGGTCTCAATCAATCGGTAACGTAGTGCCAGATCCCAACGAACGCTGGTTATTGATTGCTTACGCTTCATGCGAGGGCATCCTGCTCAGAAAGTTTACCTGTTCATGTAACCAATATTTCTATGTCGCCAAACCTTACATAAGGTTTACCTGACAGTTCAATTCGATCTGCGGAAATTTCACGGGAGGCCACATGGAACCGTGGGTTCATGGAGAGCTAGCTGTTCTTACCCTCGTGTTCCAGGGATTGATTTTCCTGGTCATGCAGCAAAAAAATCTGGTCATCCAAAAACTACTGAGAGGTCAGGCCCAGATAAGCGAGTTACGCCGCCGCACGATCATTGGGCTAGAGCATGAAAACGCAGAACTGAAAGCCATGCTTAGAGCCCATGAGGCCCAGTTGATACAGCTTTCGCGACGCATCGATGTGAGCGAATCCATTAGCTAGCGAGTGCTGGCCATGCGGACAAGAAATTAATGTTTTGGTTGCTGTTTGCCTTTACCCACAAGGTCGGTCTGGATAATGTGACTGACGACACAAGCCACACCCCGAAGAGGTAGTGGTAACCCTACGCTCCAAAATTTGCGCAGAGCGGGTGGTGTCGTCACGGAGTCGGTATGGAAATGGATTGGGAAGCGCTTTTAGACAAACTGTGGAGCTATGCCGCATCGGATCCAAATGAGCTGGATACGAAAATCCGCGCATGCTTGAAAGGTCATTCCTCAGAGGGCCTGCTGCAAGCCGTAGCACTTCTAATTTCACAAGGGCAGCACGCCACAGCCCGAACGCTTCTCAGTGAGTTCCTTGAAAACCACCAGGCTGCGGATGAAATCAGACGCCGCCTTGAGCTCATTCTGCATTTCAAAAAAAGCCGCGCCCCCCAATCCCTTTCGCTCAAGAGCAAGCAACACAACAAAGAGACGCTGCTCAAAGACGTCAATCAGCTCGTCGCGGCAGGCAAGTTACAAGCGGCTGAATCACTCCTACTTGAAGCTATCGATACAACTGAAGAGCCTGACTACCTAAACCTACTCAGCCGCGTATACATGCTGCAACGCCGCCCAATTGACGGGGCCAAGGCGATGCAACGTGCGCTACTGCTAAAACGCCAACAAGAAGCCTTTGTCGAGCTCGCTCTAGAGCCGGAAGACGATTTACCTACAGCTAGTGACCTAGCCTTCCTCAATAACTCAGCCAAATCCCTGGCCACACTTGAAACATCATCAGAGCCAGCAGGCCAGGCATCGTCAAAAACCGAGGAAGACTCACTCAATTTCATTCAGCACGCTGCCGCTGAGCTTCCTCCTTTAAACCAAGACAATTGGTGGGAAAACTCAGCAGGCCCTGCTGCCAATGAAACCCCGGCACTCACAGATGAAAACCAAGTAATCGATGAGGCAGCGACATCACCAGCGATTATAGACTCGCCAGAGGAACTAGAAGTCTCTTCGCCAGTCCCTAAAAAGGGCATTCTCAAGCTTGTCCTGCCAAGAAAGATAAGCGAACCCGGCCAAGCTCAAGCCAGCGTCAAGATATTCAAAAAGGCCGGGCGATCTCTGAGCATCAACGATACATCGCCCTTGAGCTCACCAGCGCCATCAGAGCCTGATGACTGCCCTGTACACCAAGAACCTGCTCCTCAAACTGAAGAGTTACCAATCACTCTTCCGATTCAAGACGAGCTCCTAGATGAGCAAGACGATTACGACGACGATCTTCTAGACACTGACCTTGAGCTAGAACTAACTACTCCGGTTCAGATGGGTTTGGGGCTTGAAGATCCCGAGGATGAGCTCGACCTCGATCATGATCTGCATGATCTGAGCACCATCGAACTGGGAACAGAACGCGAAGAAGATAGCAGCAATAATCCGGATGACTTCCGTGATCTAGATGATGACTACGCCGCGTATGCATTTGACCCGGATGAGGTCTTCGACAACCAAGAACCGATAGCTGCCGAATCCAATGACTGGCTGGCAGACAAGCTTACCCGTGAAGATCGTGCACTTCAGAAAGCAGCGGAGTTGATTGCAAACGCCAACTGGCCTCTCAGCACCTTGCCTTTGATTCAGCAGATTTTTGTCATGAGCGGCTGGGGCGCAACTCGCCTTGCGTTGGAGAGAGAGATCAAAAAAGGCCTCACTCCTGGTGAGTTGATTCTGGCTGCGCACATCAAGGTGATCTGGGCTGAGAATGACATCTACTGGATCGCCTTCGATAAAACAGGAAGTAGCCGCCTGTCCCATGACGTTCTGTCCTGGCCGACAGCTCTGCTGATCGTGCGCTCCTTTGACTCTCTTCCCCAAGTAGAAGAGATCGAGGTCTTCCTCGAAAACCTATTTGCATCCTGGTACGAAAACAGCACATTGCGCCGCGCGTTTAAAGCCTTTGCACGCTACCTATGGTTCAGGTTCGCCAATCTGGAAGGTTGCTTGCCCGCCAATCAGCACTTTGACTTTTGTGATCCCCGCGAACTACCGGCAGAGGAGTACAGCGATCTGGGGTTGTGCGACCCGCTGGAGTACGAGAAAACCGAAACTCTTAGGAGCTATGGTGTGTTTCAAACCAAGCATCCACAGGAGCCAAGTTGCTATTTCAGCGACAAGAATTTCGATGCTGAATCGACGATTTTGAATGCCCGTACTGACAAGGAAAAAAATCCTTCTAAAAATCAAAATTATTCAGGGAACTTTGATACTGAAGGTGTTTCCATTGATGAAGAAGAAATGGATTCTGAAGATTCATTAATTACCGAAAAAATGATCCTAGTAAATAACTCAACGTCTTCGGCAAAAAGATCACTGGGTTTCTTTGAAAAATTAAACCTCGCCATAGCCAAGGATTAGCACATGAAGCCCCTGAGACTCACCCACGTTCCAGGCTGCTGGGTCAGCCAAACACTGCCCAGCGGCCAGGTAGAACGCCGGGGCATTGTAAAAATGAGTGTCGCTAAAGAAGCTGAAGATCAAATTCAGGTTCACTGGTTCATTCCCGAGAAGAAGCTGGCCTATGTCGATGCATCTTCCGTGCGCTCGGGCTTTCAAAATGGCATGGATGTGGTCGACGAAACCCCTGGTAGCGGTGTTCGCTCACTAGGGCAGGGCGTCATCATGCAGCAGCGTACCTTGGCAGGCAGCGAGCAAGTATTGGTCGACTTTCCTGAGCGAGGTGAGCGCCATTGGCTTCCCTATCAATATCTGCGTCAGGTAAAGGGCGTTAAGCATCGCTTTGTCACCGCCAGCAAAGGCGAAGCACACGATGCCGAGCGTATGCGCCTGCGCATGCTGGCCCATGCCATCAAAGTATGGAATGAAAACACCGGCGCCCTTTCCCATCTAGAAATTGAGCCACTGCCTCATCAGATTCACTTGGTGCACCACATCCTCGCATCCGGTAACTTCAACTGGTTGATTGCAGACGATGTGGGGTTAGGTAAGACCATCGAGACCGGAATGCTGCTGCATGCACTGCGGCAACGAGACCTGGTCAAACGCATCCTGCTGATCACGCCAGCTGGCCTGACCAAACAGTGGCAGGAAGAGCTATATCACAAGTTCAAGCTCGAAGACTTCGAGATCTATGGCGAGGATTTTTTCATCAATGAACCCCGCCAATGGAAGATGCACGACTGTGTCATCGGCTCCATGGATCGACTCAAGCAAGAGGGTCACCTAGAAAGCCTGCTCCAGGCAGAGCCTTGGGATCTGGTGATATTTGACGAAGGCCATCGACTCAGCCGTCGCCAGTACGGACAGAAGCTGGACAGTTCGGAACGCTATGACCTGGCGAAAAACCTACGCAGCCAAACCAAGCACATGCTGTTGCTGAGTGCGACCCCTCACCAGGGCATGCAAGACAAGTTTGTCGCTCTGCTGGAACTGCTTCGCCCCGAGCGACGCACCGACCTCATGGCTCTCAACATCAAGCCAGAAATCCTGCATGACATGGTGTTCCGCAATCACAAGGCGGATGTAACGGATGCAGAAGGGAACTTCATCTTCCAAGGCAAAATAACCAGTGCCTTGCAGGTACCCAGCAGCACTGAATCCATCGAATTCGATAAGACCCTCCAGAACTATCTGCGCAAAGGCTATGACGCGGGCGAAGCACTGGGACGAACCGGTAACGCCATTGGCTTCGTGATGACCGTCTACCGAAAGCTGGCAGCCTCCAGCGCGGCGGCTATTCACCGGGCGCTGTGCAACCGCCTTCAGCGCCTGCTCGACGATGAGGCCAACGGACTCTCGGATGAAGAACCCAGAGACCAGCGTTATCTGGGTGAATGGGAAGAACAGTTCACCAGTGATGCCCGCGAGTTCTTCGCCGGTGAAGTGCAGCTGCTTAAAGACCTGATTGCCGAAGCAGCAGCACTGAAAGCAAACGACCTCAAACTGAAGCTGTTTATCGAAGACATAATCGGCAAGATCCACGCTGCCAATGCCGACGAGAAGGTGCTGATCTTTACCGAATACCGCACCACTCAAAACTATCTGCGCGAAGCACTGGCTGACCACTATGGCAGCGACCAGGTCGAACTCATCAATGGCTCCATGCAACATGCTGAGCGACGCGAAGCCATCAAGCGTTTTGAGGAGCAAGGCCGCTTTCTGATTTCGACCGAGGCGGGTGGGGAAGGCATCAACCTCCAGAGCAAATGCCACGTCATGGTCAACTATGACCTGCCCTGGAACCCAATGCGCCTCGTACAACGCATTGGCCGCCTGTACCGCTACGGGCAGAAAAAGAAGGTTGTCGTGTTCAACATCCAGCAAACCGACAGTCTGGATCAGAACATCGTCGACCTGATGTACGAGCGAATCGACAGCGTGGTGACCGACCTCGCCGAGGTTCAGCGGCATGAGTTCAACGAAGGCCTGAAGGATGAAATCCTCGGCGAGCTGGCCGAGCTAATCGACGTAGAAGACATCCTGCAAGAGGCGACAAAACTCGGCATAGACCGTACCCGTGAGCGCATCGACGAAGCTCTGAACCAAGCACGCACGGCTGCCGCTAAACAGCGAGAGTTGTTTGCTCATGCAGCCACCAGCGACCCCAATGAACTGCGCGATGAACTCGAAATTACTGTCGATCATCTCTACAGCTTCGTCCTTGGAATGTTCGATCAATTGGGTATTGAGGTTGCTGAGCGCAGCCACAAAGAACGGTTGCTGCGAATCCGATTATCCGAGCAGGTGATGCGCGAAATGGGGCTATCCCCGAAGGCCTCCCAGCGTATGGACGTGACCTTGGATCGCATGCTGGCAGCCAATCGCCCAGACACCCACATGCTCGACCTCAATTCAAAGCTAATGCAGTACCTGCTGGGTAAAGCCTGCGAGCACGACTTTGGCGGTTTGGCTGCAATGCTCAAAGCGCCAGAACTCGGCGAGGGGGCACTACTTGGAGCCATGCTGCGCTGGCAAGGCCCACAGGGCAAACGCATGCGGCAGGAGTTTGTTGCCATTCAGGTTAGCGGTGGCAAAGCCAAACTGAACCCTCCAAAGGCTAGCCAATGGCTCCTGAGCCCTGCCGAACACAGCAGCCTTATCCCCGACCCTGAAGCCTCCAAAGGGCTGTTCAAGGTTGCAGAAGAAACAGCTAACCAGCGACTGGCCGATGCCAGTAACCGCTACCTGATACCCGAGAATTTGGACTGGGCTGCCGCAGGCTGGACGCAGCAGCACTGAGTTCGCACACTTTAGGCATAAGCGCCGCACCGTTTTAGTTAAGGAAGAACTTCATGAGTCAACACGACGTCAGCCTGCACGACCTGATCCTTCAATTACTCCCGAAGGACGGCAGCAGCATCGTAAGCGCTCCATAAACCCCGTCCTAGTGGACGGGGTTTGTTTTCAGGAAGCAAAGGCAGAAGCCGGCGAGCAGTTCCACGGCAGCAGCGCTTCGTAGTCCTCGACGCTCTGTGCCGTTGGCAGGTGTTCGAGGATGTGGCGCAGCCAGGCGTAAGGCTCTTGGCCGTTGGCCTTGGCGGTTTCGATCAGGCTGTAGATCTGTGCGCTGGCCGTGGCGCCCTTGGGCGTGTCGCTGAACAACCAGTTCTTGCGACCGATGACGAACGGGCGGATGGCGTTTTCGGCGCGGTTGTTATCGATGGGCAGGTTTCCACCTTCGACGTAACGCACCAGCCGGCCCCAGTTGCTGGCCAGGTAGTTTACGGCCTTACCCAGAGCCGTCTGCCCAGCAACCTGCGGCTGGGTCTTGTCCAGCCAGGCCTTGAGTTGATCGAGCAGCGGTTGGCTGCGTTGCACTCGGGTGGCCTGCCGCTCGGCATCGCTGGCGTCCTTCAGTTCACGTTCGATGCTGTAGAGCTTATTGATCAGGTTCAGCGCCATGTCGGCACGGCCGGTCTTGCCCTTGGGCTGCACTTTCTGCGCCTCGACGAACTTGCGCCGCGCATGCGCCCAGCAGGCCAACCGCTCGATGCCCTCTTGCACGGCCACGGCGTTGTAGCCAGCGTAGTCGTCAGTCATCAGGTAGCCGTGATAACCATCGAGCAGGCGCAGCGGTACCTCCTGCGCGCGGCTGGTGGTGTAGTCGAAGAGGATCACCGGCTTATCTGGCGGCCCGCCGCTTTGCACCCACATCCAGGACTGCGCGGTGGGATCGCGTCCGGGTTCGTGCAGCACCTGCAGGCGGGTTTCGTCACAGTGCAGCACCGGGTAGTCCAGCAGTTTGTCGCGCATCAGGTTGAGCAGCGGCTGCAGCTGCTCGCCACTTTGGATCACCCAGCGCGCCAGGGTCTGGCGGGGAATGTCGATGCCGTGGCGACCGAGCATTTTCTCGAAACGGTACAGCGGGATGCCGTCGGCGTACTTGGTGGTCAGCAGCATCGCCAACACGCTGGGACTAGCCAGGCTCTTCTCGATCAGTTGGGCCGGTTTGTCGGCGGTGACCGGTGCGGTTTCGCAGGCCTTGCAGGCGTAAGTCTTGCGGATATGACGGATAACCCGCACCTGCATCGGGATGATCTCCAGTTGCTCGCTGGTCTCTTCTCCAATCACCTGCTTGCAGGCGCCGCAGGCGCAGGTCAGTTCGTGCTCGGGCAGTTCATGGACGACTTCGACGCGCGGCAGATTGGCCGGCAGCGGCTTGCGCTTGCCACGACGCTTGATCGGCGCAACGACTTCTTCGGCTTCAGCTTCGGCTGGCTCGGCAGTCGGCTCTTCGACCAGCTCTTCGGCCTCGTTGAACATGGCCAGCTGCGGTGAGTCGGCATCTTCAGGGCTGCGCTCGGACTTGGGTGAGAACAGCTTGTGCCGCAGCAGGGCGACCTGCTCCTGCAATTGCAGCACCAAGGCCTTGAGCAGGACGGGATCGTTAGGAAGGTTGTCGGCGCCAAATTTCATGGCGCTGGATTATACCGGCTCAGGCCACGAACCGCGGCGTCAGTACCTGGTGCGGACGATTGCGCCACAGGTCAATTCCGTCGAGCAGCCAGTTCAGTTCGTCAACCGTCAGCTCGATGGCCTCGTCGCCTGCATCGGGCTTGGTCTTGAAGCGCTCGGCTTCCAGTCGCTTGAGCCACAGGCAGAAACCGTTGCGCTCCCAGTAGAGAATCTTGACCTGGCTGCGCGTGCGATTGAGGAACACGAACAGCACCGGGTTGAACACTTCCACCTTGATGTCCAGCTCGACCAAGGCGGCCAGGCCGTTGATGGATTTGCGGAAGTCGACGGGCTTTGGGTAGAGGTAGACCTTCTGCACCTTGGCATCGGGACGCATCATGGGATGAACTCCAGTGAAAACGGGAGCTCAGCATCCAATGATCTGCGGCCTATGGGCAGGTGGGGTTTATGGAGCGCTTAC
>NZ_PIYS01000002.1:0-227130 GCF_002835605.1 Pseudomonas fluvialis
TCGGTTAGAATACCGGCCTGTCACGCCGGGGGTCGCGGGTTCGAGTCCCGTCCGCTGCGCCATATCCACAAAGCCCTGCTCAATCGAGCGGGGCTTTGTCGTTTCTGCCTCCATCAGTTTGGTGGATTGTGTTTTCTGGCGCCGTTGGCGCGTCTCCCAAAGCGCCTCGCAGACGTCTCAGGCTGCTTCAGGAACGTCATGCAAGCACTTGTTATTTCCTGATTTTGTCAAGCGAATCGGTGTGCTGCGGTGTTATCATGGCGCGGTCAGCCCCGCCGGGGCTTGTGGAACCCAGCAATGGACGTACCCAGTAGTTACTCAGAACCTCGATTGCGCAATCGCATACGGACTGATTGAGCCCCCAAGGCGTGCCTGCCGCTGGGGGTGGAGCACGCTATGAGCGAAGTTGAAGCGAAAAAGCCGCAGGAAAACCTGCAGGATCGCCTGGCTCAGGTGGTCGAACTGCTGCACCGCCACCGCCTGGTGGAAGACCTGACCCATCGTCAGGAAGGTCAGCACCACGACCGGGTGGAAAACCTGGTACATCGTCAGAATCTCGCCGAGCTGCAACGCAAGCTTGATGAGCTGCACTCGGCCGACGTGGCCCATATTCTGGAAGCCCTGCCGCTCCACGATCGCCTGACTGTCTGGCAGCTGGTGCGTGCCGAGCGTGATGGCGACATTCTTCTGGAAGTATCCGATGCCGTGCGGGAAACCCTGCTGGCTGACATGGATGATCACGAGATACTCGCCGCTGCCCGGGAAATGGATGCCGATGAGCTGGCAGACCTGGCCCCCGAACTGCCGCGTGATGTCGTCCATGAGTTGATGGAAAGCCTGGATGCGCAGCAGCGTGAGCGTGTGCGTTCGGCCTTGTCCTACGACGAGGATCAGGTCGGCGCACTGATGGACTTCGAGATGGTCACCATCCGCGAGGATGTCAGCCTGGAAGTCGTGTTGCGCTACCTGCGGCGCCTGAAGGAGCTGCCGGGGCACACCGACAAGCTCTTCGTGGTCGACTATGACGGCATTCTCAAGGGCGTATTGCCGATCAAGCGCCTGCTGGTCAACGATCCGGATAAGCAGGTTGGCGAGGTCATGGCCGATGATCCGGTGACCTTCAATCCGGATGAGGATGCCTATGATGCGGCCCAGGCTTTCGAGCGCTATGACCTGATTTCAGCGCCTGTGGTGGATCGCAACGGCAAGCTGATTGGGCGTCTGACCATTGACGAAATGGTTGACCTGATTCGTGAAGAGAGCGAAAGCGAAGTGCTCAACATGGCCGGCTTGCGCGAAGAAGAAGACATCTTCGCCTCGGTCTGGAAGTCGGTGGGCAACCGTTGGGCCTGGCTGGCTGTCAATCTGGTCACGGCTTTTGTGGCTTCTCGGGTGATTGGCCTGTTCGAAGGCTCCATTGAGAAGCTGGTGGCGTTGGCTGCGCTGATGCCAATTGTCGCCGGTATTGGCGGAAACTCCGGCAATCAGAGCATCACCATGATTGTCCGGGCGATTGCCCTGGATCAGGTGGGTACGGGGAACACGGCCCGGCTGATGCGCAAGGAGTTGGGCGTAGCGCTGGTCAATGGCCTGCTATGGGGCGGGGTGATCGGTGTGGTCGCTGGTGTGCTCTATGATAGCTGGTCGCTGGGGGCAGTGATGACGGCGGCGATGACGCTTAATTTGCTGCTGGCGGCGCTGATGGGGGTGTTGATTCCCATGAGCCTGTTGCGTCTGGGGCGTGATCCGGCCATGGGCGCCAGTGTGATGATCACGGCCATGACCGATAGTGGTGGATTCTTCATTTTCCTGGGCTTGGCTACCCTGTTCCTGTTGTAGGGTGTGGTTTCTGAATAGCTGTAGGTAGGGTTTTTCCCTGTTATCGGCTGCGGCAAACTGACGCTTGTCTGGAAAATAATGTCGCTATTTTGGCGCTTTGATTGCTTCGGATTGGATTTTCAGGCTAATGTTCCGCCGCTTGGCTGGGTCAAAAGCCCGTCAGGCCCGACATAACGAATGCCGGCCAAGAGCCGCATCACTTGGAGCCTATCGATGACCCCGACTGAGCTTTTGCTGGAAGGTGTGGAACTCATGCTGATTGGCATGGGCTGTGTTCTGGCTTTCCTCACGCTTCTGATCTATGCCATCCGCGGCATGTCCATCCTGATCGAGCGTTTCGTCCCGACACCGGTGCTTGCGGCGCCTGTTGTTCGCAAGCAGACCGCCGTTGCGGCGCCTGTTGATCCGCTTGTCATTGCCGCTATTCAGGCAGCCATCCACCAGCACCGTGCCAAGCGCGGCTAACGTCTCCGCCAGGGAGTTTTGACGATGACCAAGAAACCGCTCGGCATTACCGATGTGGTGCTGCGTGATGCGCACCAGTCCATTCTTGCTACCCGCGTTCGTCTGGAAGATATGCTGCCGATCGCCCCGAAACTCGATCAGGTGGGCTTCTGGTCGGTAGAGTCATGGGGTGGGGCGACCTTTGATGCCTGTATCCGTTATCTCGGGGAAGATCCGTGGGAGCGTATCCGCGCCCTGAAGAAGGCCATGCCCAACACGCGTCAACAAATGTTGCTGCGTGGCCAGAACCTGTTGGGTTACCGGCATTATGCCGATGATGTGGTGGACAAGTTCGTTGAGCGGGCCGCGATCAATGGTGTCGACGTGTTCCGTGTCTTCGATGCCATGAATGATCCGCGCAATCTGGATCGCGCCCTCAAGGCGGTCAAGCAGGTTGGCAAACATGCGCAGGGAACCATTTCCTACACCACCAGCCCAGTCCATACCCTGGACATGTGGGTCGATCTGGCCAAGCAGATCGAAGACATGGGCGCTGACTCGGTGGCCATCAAGGACATGGCCGGTATTCTCACGCCCTATACCGCCTTCGAGTTGGTCACGCGCCTGAAAGCCAGCCTGGCCATTCCGATCCATATGCAGTGCCATGCCACGGCCGGCCTGTCTTCGGTGGCTATCCTCAAAGCCGTCGAGGCGGGTATTGATAATGTCGATACGGCCATCTCCTCGCTGTCCATGACCTACGGTCATTCGCCGACCGAATCGGTGGTGGCGATGTTCCAGGGTACCGAGCGTGACACTGGCCTGAACCTTGAGTTGCTGGAAGAAATTGCTGCCTATTTCCGCGAGGTGCGGAAGAAATACGCCAAGTTCGAGGGCAACCTCAAAGGGGTGGACTCGCGCATTCTGGTCGCCCAGGTGCCGGGAGGCATGCTCACCAATATGGAAAGCCAGCTCAAGGAGCAGGGCGCCCAGGATAAATTCGATCAGGTGCTCGCCGAGATTCCGCGCGTGCGCGAAGACCTCGGTTTTATCCCGCTGGTAACACCGACTTCGCAGATCGTCGGCACCCAGGCCGTGATCAATGTGCTGACGGGTGAGCGCTACAAGTCGATTACCAAGGAAACTGCCGGCGTGCTCAAGGGTGAGTACGGTGCGGCACCGGCGCCTTTCAACAAGGCGCTTCAGGAGCGTGTGCTGGATGGTGGTCAGGCCATTACCTGTCGCCCGGCCGACGTGCTGCAGCCGGAAATGGACAAGCTGACCGCCGAGTTGCGTGAGCTGGCCAAAGAGAAGGGCATCAAGCTGGCGGCTGAAGAAATTGACGATGTGCTGACCTACGCACTCTTCCCGCAGATCGGCCTGAAGTTCCTGGAGAATCGCGGTAACCCGGCGGCCTTCGAACCCGTCCCGACCGGCAAGGAAGGCCTGGTCAGGGAGGCGGGACAGCCCGAAGCCTATACCGTGGAAGTCAATGGCCAGTCCTATGTGGTGCAGGTTAGCGAAGGCGGCGACTTGCAGGGCATCAAACCGCTGGGTGGCCAGGCAGTGGTGCAGGGTGTAGCAGCAGCGCCGTCTGCGGGGGCTGGCGAAGCGCAGAAGGCGCCGCTGGCCGGCAACATCTTCAAGGTGCTGGTGCAGGCTGGTGATCAGGTTGAGGAAGGTGAGCTGATCATGATCCTCGAGGCGATGAAGATGGAGACCGAGATCCGTGCCTTTAAGAGCGGCACGATCGGCAGTGTCAACGTCAAGGTGGGTGACGCGGTGGCGGTGGGCGATAGCCTGCTGACCATCGGCTGAGGGCTCTGACATGGAAAAAATGTTAAAGCTTTGGCAGAGCACCGGTCTCTATCATATTGAGCCCGGTCAGCTGCTGATGATTGCAGTCTGTCTCGGGTTGATCTACCTGGCTATCAAGAAAGGCTTCGAGCCGCTGTTGCTGATTCCCATCGGCTTCGGTGGTTTGCTGTCGAATATTCCGGTAGCCAATATGGCCGAGGGCGCGGGCTTCCTGCACCTGATTTATGAGGTAGGCCTGCCGACCAGTATCTTTCCGCTGCTGATCTTTCTGGGTGTGGGGGCCATGACGGATTTCGGCCCGATGCTGGCCAACCCGAAGACCCTGCTGTTAGGGGCGGCGGCTCAGTTCGGTATCTTTGGTACTTTGTTGGGGGCTCTGGCGATTGGCTCGCTGGGTATTCCCGGCATGGAATTCACTCTGAAAGAGGCGGCATCGATTGCCATCATTGGTGGCGCGGATGGCCCGACCTCGATCTTCGTGACGTCCAAGCTGGCACCCCACCTGCTGGGCCCGATCGCTGTGGCAGCCTATACCTATATGGCGCTGGTGCCGTTGATCCAGCCGCCAATCATGCGTGCGCTGACCACCAAGGAAGAGCGTGCCATCGTCATGTCGCAGCTGCGTCCGGTGAGCCAGGCAGAGAAGATCATCTTTCCGCTGGTGCTGTGTGTGCTGATTGGCTTGCTGTTGCCGGATGCTGCACCGCTGATCGGTATGTTCGCGCTGGGCAATTTGCTGCGTGAGGCCGGTGTGGTAGAACGTCTGGCGGATACCTCGCGGAACGCCCTGATCAATATCGTGACCATCTTCCTGGGGTTGGTGGTGGGCTCCAAGCTTTCGGCAGACTCCTTCCTGCAGGTGAAGACTCTGGGCATCATCATGCTGGGTATGATGGCTTTCTGTGCAGGGACTGCTGCTGGTGTGATCATGGCGAAGATCATGAATATGTTCAGCAAGAACAAGATCAATCCGTTGATTGGTTCGGCTGGTGTGTCGGCGGTGCCGATGGCTGCGCGGGTTTCCAACAAGGTGGGCCTGGAAGCCAATCCGCAAAACTTCCTGCTGATGCATGCCATGGGGCCGAATGTGGCCGGGGTTATTGGTTCGGCCGTGGCAGCTGGCGTGTTGCTGAGTTTTGTTGGCTAGCCTGTATCTGGGGTCGGCTATGTGTCGGCCCCAAAGATGCAGATATAAAAAAACCGGCTGAAAGCCGGTTTTTTTATGGGGTTGCCCGGTTATTCGGCACTCAGTTCGCTGTCATGATCGATCAGCGCTACCAGGGCATTTTGCTGGCGGCGGCTGAGTTGGCGAAAGCGCTGCAGCAATTCGCGTTCGCTGAGGCTGAGTTCCGGACTGTCGATGCACAGAGACGTGTCGGTTTGCATACCTTCCTCCTGGAACAGGCTTTGTTCCAGGCGGGCGATGATCTCCGAGTTCATACTGCGGCGATGGCTGCGTGCCACTTCGCCGATGCGTTCGCGCATGCCGTCGGGTAGACGGACCACGAATTTGTCAGCCGTGCGGCTGGAGTAGGGTGCCTGTTTCATAGGGCGCATAAGGTAAACCGATTGGTTTGGGAAAGCGATGCTGGCAATCAGCTATGCGATTGTCACCAATATGACCGCGTTTGGCAGCTGCCGTTCAGCGGGTTGGCAGGTAAAGGCTCGCCAAAATTACGTTGTCAATTTTCAGTCAAGCCGCTGCCTTTGCATAGCGTTAAACTGAAGAAATGCGACTCGGCTGACATAACGAGTCTATGAGGCCGGGGCGGAGGTATCGATGCGCTTGGTTTACCTGATGGGGCCTTCGGGGGCTGGCAAAGACAGCCTTCTGCAGGCCGCCGCGCAAGCCCTTGCCGAGCGGGGCTATCACTTGGCGCCACGTTGCGTGACGCGCGTTGGGGTGAGCAACGAGCCTTTGGAAGAGTGGCTCAGTGAGGAGGTGTTTGCGGCGCGCCAGGCTGCAGGCGACTTTGCCCTGTGTTGGCAGGCCAATGGCTTGAGCTATGGTGTGCCACGACAGATTGATGATTGGCTGCAGGCGGGGCAGGCGGTGCTGGTTAACGGGTCGCGTGGTTACCTGAACGAGGCACGACACCGTTATCCGAACTTGCAAGCGATCTGCCTGGAAGCACCCACCCCGCAACTGCGTGAGCGTCTGTTGAAGCGCGGTCGGGAGACGGCTCGGCAGGTCGAAGAGCGTTTGCTTCGTCACCAGCAGCTGCAGGCAGCATTGCGTGATGCCGGGGCTTACTGCGTGGTGGAGGCGGGCGGCAGTCTTGAAAAGAGCGTGGAGGCGCTGCTCGCTTGCCTGGATGAGCCGGGGGCAGCCAACCTGTAGCCAGGCATCACGGCCGTCTATCCTGGCTGACAGCGCGTGCGGGATATGGCTCATTGGCCTGCCGGGCGCTGACTGCTAAGGTGCGCCGCTGTTCATCACAATAACAAGAGAGGGAGTTTGCCATGTCGCAGCCGCCGTCCCGCCAGGCGACCAATGCCTGGCGTATTCTGTTTCTGCTGTTTCTGGCCAATCTGTTCAACTTCTTCGATCGAACCATTCCGTCCATCGTCATCGAACCGATTCGTCTGGAGTGGAATCTCACGGACTTGCAGATTGGCCTGCTGGGTACGGCGTTCACCATTGTCTATGCGCTGGCGGGTATTCCGCTGGGTCGGCTTGCCGACATAGGCGCGCGGCGCAAGATCATGGGCTGTGGTTTGCTGGTATGGAGTGGCCTGACCGCACTCAATGGCATGGCCTGGAACTTCTGGAGCTTCCTGCTCATTCGCATGGGCGTGGGCATCGGTGAGGCGAGTTATGCGCCGGCGGCCAACTCGCTGATTGGTGATCTTTTTCCAGCAGAAAAACGCTCCAGGGCGATGGGCCTGTTCATGCTGGGCCTGCCGCTGGGCCTGCTGCTGGCTTATTTCACCATCGGTGCGATGGTCCAGGCCTTTGGCAGTTGGCGTGCGCCTTTCTTCATTGCCGCCGTACCGGGAATTATCTTGGCGTTGTTCATCTTCTTCATCCGTGAGCCGCGGCGTGGCGCGGCCGAGCAGGTGCAGGTGAGCGAGGAGAAGATTGCTCAGCCGTTGCGCAAGGTGCTGGCGATCCGCACCTTCTGGTGGTTGACCCTGGCCGGGCTTGCCTACAACTTCGCTGCCTATGCGGCCAACAGTTTCATGGTGCCTATGCTGCAACGCTACTTTGCCTTGTCGTTGCAGCAGGCAGCGGTGGCGGTGGGTATCATGGTCGGGCTGACCGGCTTGCTGGGGCTGACGGCTGGCGGTTGGCTGGCGGATCGCGCTCACCAGCGCTGGGCGCGTGGGCGCCTGCTGCTGGGCGCAGTGAGCATGCTGATTGCTGCGCTCTGTACGGGCTATGTGCTGTTGGCCGGGCAGATTGCCATTGGTGTGTTCGTCGCGGTGTTCAGCCTCGGCTGGCTGTTTTCCTACAATTTCTATACCTGCGTCTATACGGCGATTCAGGATGTGGTGGAGCCGCGTCTGCGTGCCAGTGCCATGGCGTTGTTCTTCGCCGGTTTGTACCTGCTGGGTGGCGGGCTTGGCCCACTGGTGGTCGGTGGTCTGTCCGATCACTTTGCCGAAGCGGCACGCCTGGCTGCCGGCGCAACGCAGATGACCGAGCAATTCCGCGCCATCGGCCTGCACGATGCGTTGTACCTGATTCCACTGGCCTTGCTGCTGACCATGCTGGCCCTGTGGCAGGCGTCACGCACGTTTTGTGCGGACGCCCAGCGTATGCAGGAAGGCCTGCGCTAGCCGGCCACCAGTACGCGAATGGCTTCCAGGCGCAGGGCGGCTTTTTCCAGGTAGGCCAGGCCTTCGTCGCGCTGCCGCTGCAGGGTCTGCAGTTCGCTGTCGCGCACGTTAGGGTTGACGGCTCGTAGCGCCTGCAGGCGCGCCAGCTCTTCGTCGCGTTCGTCGATCAGGCGCTGCCTGGCCTGCGCGACACGTTGCGCGTGGTGTGGCTCGACCTTGGCCTGCGCCGCATTGATCTGCCGGGCCAGCACTTCGCGCTGGGCCTGGACAAATTTGTTGGCGCTGGCACGCGGCACGCTCTCCAGTTGATCGTTGAGGGTTTCGAAGGCCACCTTGCCTGCCAGGTCGTTGCCGTTGCTGTCGAGCAGGCAGCGTATGGCTTGTGGGGCGAAAAAGCGCCCCAGCTGCAGGCTGCGCGGCGCGACGACTTCGCTGACGAAGAGCAGTTCGAGGAGTACCGTACCTGGCTTGAGCGCCTTGTTCTTGATCAGCGCCACCGCGGTATTACCCATCGAGCCGGACAGCACCAGGTCCATGCCGCCTTGCACCATGGGGTGTTCCCAGGTGAGGAATTGCATGTCCTCGCGGCTCAGGGCCTGTTGGCGGTCATAGGTGATAGTGACGGCTTCGTCGTCGCCGAGCGGGAAGCTGGCATCGAGCATTTTCTCGCTGGGGCGCAGGATCAGCGCATTTTCCGAGTGATCCTCGCTGTCGATGCCAAAGGCCTCGAACAGTTCTTCCATGTAGATCGGCAAGGCGAACTGGTCGTCCTGCTCGTGGATCGCCTCAACCAGTGACTCGCCTTCGCCAGCTCCACCAGAGTTGAGTTCCAGCAGACGGTCGCGGCCGCGCTGCATATCCTGCTCCAGGCGTTCGCGTTGCGCGCGGGCTTCCTCCAGCAAGGCCTGCCAGGCGCCGGCCGGGCCGCCCGGCAACTGTTCGAGCAGGCGGCTGCCGAACTGATGCTGCAGGGCATTGCCGGTGGGGCAGGTGGCCAGGAAGGCGTTGAGCGCCTGCTGGTACCAGTGGAACAGTCGCTCCTGTGCACTGCCTTCCAGGTAGGGAACGTGCAGTTGGATACGATGTTGCTGGCCAATACGATCCAGGCGGCCAATACGCTGCTCGAGCAGATCCGGGTGGGCCGGCAGATCGAACAGCACCAGATGATGACTGAACTGGAAGTTGCGTCCCTCGGAACCGATTTCCGAACAGATCAGTACCTGCGCGCCGAATTCTTCGTCGGCGAAGTAGGCGGCGGCACGATCGCGTTCGAGGATGCTCATGCCTTCGTGGAACACCGTGGCGGGAATGCCTGAGCGTACGCGCAGGGCGTCTTCCAGATCGAGAGCGGTCTCGGCATGTGCGCAGATCACCAGTACCTTGAATTTCTTGAGCATCTTCAGGGTGTCGATCAGCCATTCGACGCGCGGATCAAAGCGCCACCAGCGTTGTTCGTCGTCCTGGGTGTCCTGGGCCTGGTAGGCCACCTCGGGATACAGCTCGGCCTGCTCTTCAGGCTGTAAGGCCAGGTACTGTTCGGGGCAGGGCAGCGGGTAAGGATGCAGTTCGCGCTCGGGGAAGCCGCGTACTGCTGCGCGTGTGTTGCGAAACAGCAGGCGACCTGTGCCGTGGCGGTCGAGCAGCTCGCGTACCAGGCGTGCGCGGGCCTGTTCGTCGCCGGCCTCCAGTGCTGCCAGCAGGGTGGCGCCAGACTGGCCGAGGAAGCCGCCAATCGCCTGGCGGGCCTGTTCGCTGAGCTGGCCATGGTCAAGCAGCTCCTGCACGGCGGCGGCAACCGGCTGGTATTGCTGGCTTTCCGCGCGGAAGGCCTGCAGGTCGTGGAAACGATGCGGGTCGAGCAGGCGCAGGCGTGCGAAATGGCTTTCCTGACCCAGTTGTTCGGGGGTCGCGGTGAGCAGCAGCACGCCGGCAATATGCCCGGCCAACTGCTCCACCAGGTTGTATTCGGCGCTGGCCCGCTCAGCATGCCAGACCAGGTGGTGTGCTTCGTCCACCACCAACAGGTCCCAGCCGGCGGCAAAAAGGGCATCCTGGGCGCGTTCGTCACTGACCAGCCACTCCAGTGCGACCAGCGCCAGCTGGCAGTCCTCGAAGGGATTGTCGGCATCGCTTTCCAGGAAGCGTTCGGCATCGAACAGCGCTACCTGCAGGTTGAAGCGCCGGCGCATTTCCACCAGCCATTGATGCTGGAGGTTTTCCGGAACCAGGATCAGCACCCGGCTGGCCCGTCCGCTCAGCAGTTGGCGATGAATCACCAGGCCGGCTTCGATGGTCTTACCCAGGCCCACTTCATCGGCGAGCAGAACGCGCGGCGCGATGCGATCGGCTACTTCGCGGGCGATATGTAACTGGTGAGCAATCGGTTGCGCACGCACGCCGCCGAGGCCCCAGAGAGGCGACTGCAGCAGGCGGTTCTGATGCTGGTAAGTGTGATAGCGCAGGGCAAACCAGGGTAGTGGGTCGATCTGTCCGGCGAACAGGCGATCGCTGGCCAGGCGGAACTGAATGAAGTTCGACAGTTGGGTTTCCGGCAGGCTGCGTGGTTGGTGCTGGCTGTCGAAGCCGTGGTAGACCAGCAGGCCGTCGATGTCCTCGACTTCCTGTACGGTCAGTTTCCAGCCTTCGAAATGGGTGATCTCGTCGCCCGGGGCGAAGCGCACGCGGGTCAGCGGTGCGTTGCGCAGCGCATACTGACGCGTATCGCCGGTCGCCGGATAGAGTACGGTGAGCAGGCGCCCGTCACTGGTCAGTACGGTGCCCAGGCCCAGTTCCGCCTCGCTGTCACTGATCCAGCGTTGACCTGGTTGATACTGCTGCGACATGCGACTCTCCCGCTGTGAAAAAAGCCGCGTATGGTAACCGATGCCTTCAGGCGGGGCGACGGCACTGTACGGCTATTTGTGGGTCCAATACCCTGCCAGCAAAGTGTAGCGGGTATGCTGCCGGTCAAGTTGCGGTATGCCTGGCCGACAGCCTGAACAGGGCTTGCCGGCCTGTCGTCACGGAGGAGTGCAGATGCTGCCACCTATCCCTCAGAGCCTGGTGCCGGTCATGGCGCAGCAGGACACACCCAAGCCGCGCCCGGAGATTCCGCCTGTCACGCCCACCGAGGAAAGTGCCAGCGAGAGTGCCATCAGCCTGGATCGGCGTCATCCACAGGAGGTGCAGGAACGCTGGCGCGAAGCGCAGCGCCGGCGCCGCCATCCGTCGGGCGCGGTGCAAACGGACGACGAAGAGTCGCCAGCGCTGCCCGAGGACATGCCGCGCCAGGGGCTATGGATTGATGTCGAGGTTTAGTGCGCGGGGCGGGCTGGGGCTGTTACCCGTGTGGCGGCGGACGCCAGGTATAATCAGCCATCTTTTGCCTGTCGGGGCAGTGCATGGAACTGTTTGGCGATCACCGTCTGCATCTGCCGGATGCCGAACTGGACTGGTATCCGCATTGGCTGCCGAGCGCGCAGGCTGATGCTTGGTTGCAGGCGCTGATTGAGCAAGTGAGCTGGTCGCAACCACAGGTACAACTGTTTGGTCGTTGGCACAGGGTGCCACGCCTGGTCGCCTGGTACGGTGATCCGCAGGCCAGCTACGGCTACTCGGGGCAGCGTCATCAGCCGCTGGCCTGGACGGCCTTGCTGCAGGGCATCCGCCAGGCGGTTGAGCAGGCCGCCGGTGCGTCCTTCAATGCCGTGCTACTCAATTACTATCGCGATGGCCAGGACTGCATGGGTTGGCACAGCGATGATGAAGCCGAGCTGGGTGCGCAGCCCTGCATTGCCTCGCTGAGCCTGGGGCAGGCACGGCGTTTCGACCTGCGCCGACGGGGTAGTCAGCGTATCGAACACTCCGTGCTGCTGGAGCATGGCAGTCTGCTGGTGATGCGTGGATCAACCCAGCATCATTGGCAACATCAGGTGGCGCGCAGTCGCAAGATCAGCGCGCCGCGCATCAATCTGACTTTTCGCCGGGTGAATCCATGAGTGACGACCGCCAGCCCATTGACTTTGCTGCCGAGCGCGACAAGCGCATTCATGACCTGCATGAGCGTCGCCTGGGCGAAGTGCGTGCGGCGTTCGAGCGTGCCTTGCCACTTCCCAAGGCACGGCCAACCAGCAAGAAAGGTAAGCCGAAGAAGAAGCGTTGAGAGACCTGCGCTAACGCATTTTCCCTGCCAGCTATTAACCATGCGCTCTGTAAGGTTGATCTGGGTCAATCAAATGGCAGGCCATGTCATCAGCGGTGTCGTGGATTGATCAACGTCAATTTTCTCAGACCACCCTGCGCCTACTCTGCAGCCATGTCACACAGGCTAACCGCAGGAGGCAGCCATGTTCATGGATACCGTGGTGTTTGCTGGAATCGGCACCGTTCTACTGATGGTCGCTTTCTTGGGCGGCTTTGGCTATTTCATCTGGAAGGACTCGCACAAGCGCAAGCAGGGCTGACCTTTCGGATTCACAGGCACGCAAGGCAATTTGGGCGACTTCTGGTCGCCCTTTTTTTTGCGTGCTTTGCCTGGCGGCGGTTCAGTGCGGCGCCAGGTTCAACGCATGCAGGATGAAGGCATACTCCAGTGCGGTATCCCGCAAGCCCTGGTAGCGTCCGCTCATACCGCCATGGCCGGCTTCCAGGTCGGTCTTGAGCAGCAGTAGATGCTGGTCAGTCTTGCAGTGGCGCAGTTTGGCCACCCATTTCGCTGCTTCCCAGTACTGCACGCGGGTGTCGTGATAGCCGGCTACCACCAGTAGTGCCGGGTAGGCTTGGGCGCAGACGTTCTCATAGGGGGCATAGTTGCGTAGGCGCTGGTAGACCTCAGGCTCCTGCGGATTGCCCCATTCCTCGTACTCGGTGATGGTCAGCGGCAGCTCGGGGTCGAGCATGGTGTTGAGTACATCGACAAACGGCACCTCGGCGATGGCCGCGGCAAACAGCTCGGGGCGCTGGTTGAGCACGGCACCGATCAGCAGGCCACCTGCGCTGCCGCCGCTGATGACCAGCTGCGCTGGGCAGGTCAGGCCGCTGGCGATCAACTGTTCAGCACAGTGAATGAAGTCACTGAAGCTGTTTTCCTTGTGTGCCAGCTTGCCAGCGCGATACCAGGCTTCGCCGAGCTCGCCACCGCCGCGCACATGGGCGATAGCGAAAATGAAGCCACGCTGCAGCAGGCTTAGCCGGGCGTGGGAGAACCAGGGGTCGAGACACTCGCCATAGGCTCCATAGCCATAAAGGTACAGCGGTGCCGGTTGCTGGCCGGCCAGCACCTCGCGGCGCGCTACCAGGCTGATGGGGATCTGCTGGCCGTCGTGGGCCGTGGCCCAGAGCCGTTGGCTGGCATACTCCTCGCTGCTGAACTCGCCGAGTACGACGGTCTGTTTGAGTACCTGTTGCGTGGTGTCATGCAGGTGCAGTTGGCGAATCTGCGCCGGGCATTGCAAGGATTCATAGCGCAGGCGCAGATAAGGGCTGTCGAATTCCAGGCTGTCGTAGATCGCCAGGCTGTACACGGCATCCGGCATCTCTAGCCGGCATGGCACCTGGCCGGATCGGCACAGCTCGAGCACTTGCAGGCCCTGCTCGCGTAGCGATAGCAGGTAGCCGTCACGCTTGAGGGTCAGGCCTTCGAGCATCACCTGGGGGTCGTGGGCGCGCAACAGTTGCCAGTCCGGGCGCTGCGCAGCGTGTTCCTCGGCACGGTAGAGCGCGAAGTTGATGCCCGTCTGATTGCTGCGGATCAGCCATTGCCAGCGGCCATCCAGCCAGCCGTGGTCGACCTCGTATTCGTGCTCGGGACTGCGCGCGGCCAGGCATTGCCAGGTGCCGGCAGGCTGGTCGGCGGGCAGCACCCAGCACTCACTGCAGGTCTTGCTGGCCAGTTGCAGGATCAGCTGACGCTCCGAGCTGCTCCGGTAGCAGTGTAGGAAAAAACGCTCGTCAGGCTCCTCGAAAACCACCTCGCTGTGGCCGCTGGGCAGGTGATGGCGGAGCAAGTGCCAGGGACGATGGCAGTCGTCGAGGCTGACATAGAACAGCGTCTGGTTGTCGTTGGCCCAGACCAGGCTGCCGTCGGCCGCTTCGCTGGGCAGGCTGTGCAGGCTGCCGTCCAGCAGGTTGCTGACGAATAGCTGGTAGATCTCCTCGCCGCTACGATCCAGGCTATAGGCCAGCCATTGCTGGTCGGGGCTGACGCTGAACGCGCCCAGTGCCAGGTAGCCGCCACCTGCCAGTTGATTGGGGTCGAGCAACAACTGCTCGCTGTCAGGGTCGGTTTGCAGGCTGTCGTCGGCAGGGCGCCGGCAGCGGTAATGGCGTGGATATTCATCGCCGGCCTGGGTACGTGTGTAGTACAGCCAGGGGCCCCAGGGGCTGGGCAAGGAAAGGTCGGTTTCCTGAATGCGGCTACGGATTTCCTCGAACAGCTGCTCGCGCAGAGCCTGCTGGCCGGCCAGGGCGGTTTGCCAGTAGTGGTTTTCCGCCTCCAGGTAAGCCAGTACCTCAGGGCTGTCGCGCTGCTGCAGCCAGTGGTAAGGATCGCTGCCCGGAGCACGGCGGGCCTGGGGAGGAAGGAGGGGCATGGGTAACCTCGGGCATCATGGCGGGCGAGCCGCCTGGCGGAAAAGCCGTTATGATACGTGCCCCTCCAGCCGCCAGACCACGATTGCACCATGACCGAACAAGACTATCTGCTTGCCTGGGCTGCCTATGCGCTGGCGGCGCTGGGTTGCCTGCTGGTATGGCTGAAGCTGACCGGCTGGATGTGGCGTTGGCTGCGTGAGCCATTGCGGGTGCTGGTCATGGTACTGCTGGCCAGTCCCACGGTGGTGGATGCCGAACGCGGGCTGTTAGCCCCTTCTATCGCCATTACCGCCATGGATCTGCTACTCAAGACCGGCAACAACGCCTGGCGCGCCGCGGCTGATCTCAGTCTCTACACGCTGCTGGCGCTGGCTGCCTACCTGGTGTTTGCCCTGTTGCGCTGGCCGATTGAGCGCAGTGTGCAGCGTCGTCGCACGCAGGCCGCTGCGCGCGCTGAAGACCCGCGAACCTTGCGCGAACTGCTTGCCGAAGAGGATGACCAGGCGCGTTTCGAGCGCCGTGAACCGAGGATCTAGGCATGGATTGCGTGTTCTGTGCGCTACTGGAAGGGCGCCTGCCGGCAGATATCGTGTATAGCGATGCGCAGCATGTGGTGCTGTTGGATATTTATCCCTTGCGTCCCTGGCATGTACTGATCGTCAGTCGCCAACATGCGCCGTTTCTCAGTGACCTGCAGGCGCCCGCGCGGGACAGCCTTTTGGCGTTGGCCGAGCGCCTGGGACGGGCGTTGCGGCGGGCCGATCCATGTATCGCCGGGGTCAACCTGCTGCTCAATGATGGTCCGCTGGCCAATCAGCACATTGCGCACCTGCACCTGCACCTGATTCCCCGCCGACGCGGCGACCTGCCCGCACTGTGCTGGCGCATTCTCACGCGTTTCCTGCCGTTTGGCCGGGCGCGTCTGCAGCGCCGCTTGCGTGAGCAAACGCAGTGCTTGCGCCAGGCGCTGGCTGAAGAGGGTTGAGCCGATGTGCGAACTGCTGGGCATGAGTGCCAACGTGCCAACCGATATCGTCTTCAGCTTCACCGGACTGATGCAGCGCGGCGGGGGCAGTGGTCCGCACCGCGATGGTTGGGGCGTGGGTTTCTACGAAGGACGGGGCTTGCGCCTGTTTCAGGACCCGCAGGCCAGTATCGACTCGGAAGTGGCGCGTCTGCTGACCCGTTATCCGATCAAGAGCGAAGTGGTGATCGGCCATGTGCGCCAGGCCAATGTCGGTACGGTGTGCCTGGCCAACACCCATCCCTTCAGTCGTGAGCTCTGGGGGCGTAACTGGTGCTTCGCGCATAACGGCCAGTTGTCCGACTTTACGCCGCTCGGCAGCTTCTACCGGCCGGTGGGCGATACCGACAGCGAAGCGGCCTTCTGCGACTTGCTCAACCGTGTGCGTGCTGCTTTCGCCGAGCCGGTTGCCTGGGGGCGGCTGTTGCCTGTGCTGGTCGAGGCGGCCAGCCACTATCGCCGGCATGGCGTGTTCAACTGCCTGCTCAGCGACGGTGACTGGCTGTTTACCTGCTGCACCAGCAAGCTGGCCTGGATTACCCGGCGTGCTCCGTTTGGCCCGGCCTGTCTCCGCGATGTGGATGTCAGCGTGGATTTTGGCAGCGAAACCACGCCCGATGACGTGGTGACGGTGATTGCCACCGAAGCGCTGACCAGCAATGAGCGCTGGCAGTGTTACCAGCCGGGCGAGTGGCGGCTCTGGCAGCGCGGCGAGTGCCTGGCGACAGGACAGCTGTAAGCTGTTGCCGCCAGGCCGGCGGCTGGGCGAGTGGTTACTTGGAGAGGAACTTCATGCCGTCTTCCAGGCCCTGCAGGGTCAGCGGGTACATCTGGTCGTTGATCAGCTCACGGATCAGGCCGGTGGACGCCGTGTAGTCCCAGCTGTGCTTGGGGTAGGGATTGATCCAGATAAGCTTCTTGTACTTCTCCATGAAACGACGGATCCATACGTAGCCGGCCTCGTCGTTCCAGTGCTCGACACTGCCGCCAGGCTGGGTGATCTCGTAGGGCGCCATGGCGGCGTCGCCGACAAATACCACCTTGTAGTCGGCGCCATACTTGTGCAACAGGTCGAAGGTGGAGTAGCGCTCGGAGGTACGGCGCAGGTTGTTCTTCCACACCGACTCATACACGCAGTTGTGGAAGTAGAAGTACTCCATGTGCTTGAACTCGGTCTTGCAGGCCGAGAACAGCTCTTCACACACCTTGACGTGGGCATCCATCGAGCCGCCGATATCGAACAGCAGGAGCAGCTTGACGGTATTGCGTCGTTCCGGGCGCATCTGGATGTTCAGCAGGCCACCGTCCTTGGCCGTGTGGTCGATAGTGCCACCGAGATCGAACTCATCGGCGGCCCCTTCGCGGGCAAACTTGCGCAGGCGGCGCAGGGCAACCTTGATGTTGCGTGTGCCCAGTTCGACCTGATCATCGAGGTTCTTGTACTCGCGCTGGTCCCAGACCTTGACTGCCTTGCCCTGGCGCTTGCCGGCATCGCCCACGCGAATTCCCTCGGGGTTGAAACCGCCCGAGCCGAACGGGCTGGTGCCGCCGGTACCGATCCACTTATTGCCGCCGGCGTGTTTTTCCTTCTGCTCTTCCAGGCGTTTTTTGAATTCTTCGATCAGCTTGTCCAGGCCGCCCAGTGACTCGATCCTGGCGCGCTCTTCCTCGCTCAGCGAGCGTTCGAATTCCTTGCGCAGCCATTCTTCGGGGATCAGCGCCTCGATATGCTGGTCGAGGTTCTCCAGGCCCTTGAAGTAGGCGGCAAAGGCGCGGTCGAACTTGTCGAAATGGCGTTCGTCCTTGACCAGGATGGCACGGGCCAGGAAATAGAATTCGTCCATGTCGGCAAACACCACATGGTGCTTGAGCGCATCGTGCAGGTCGAGCAGTTCGCGGACCGACACCGGCACCTTGGCCGCGCGCATTTCATTGAACAGGTTGAGCAGCATGGGCGTGCCCCCGAGAGAGTCATTGATTGCCACAGGGCCAGAAGGCTGGCCTGGACTGCACGGTGCGAGGGCTGAGCGAGCTAGAGCCAGGCAAGGCGAGGAGGGGTGAGAAAGCGCAGCTTACGCCTGTAAGTGAGCATTTCGAACCGCTCCTCAACACCGCCTGGCCGACGCGCAGCCAGCCCGATTTATCGGGAAGCGCGGCGGGCCATGAAGGCCAGGCGCTCAAGCAGCATCACATCCTGCTCGTTCTTCACCAGCGCGCCGGCCAGCGGCGGGATGGCCTTGGTCGGATCGCGCTCGCGCAGCACGGCTTCGCCGATGTTGTCGGCCATCAGCAGCTTCAGCCAGTCGACCAGCTCGCTGGTCGAGGGCTTCTTCTTCAGGCCCGGCACCTTGCGCACGTCGAAGAATACGTCGAGTGCCTCGGCCACCAGTTCGTTGCTGATGCCCGGGTAATGTACGTCGACGATTTTCTTCAGGGTGTCGCGGTCCGGGAAGGCGATGTAGTGGAAGAAGCAGCGGCGCAGGAAGGCGTCCGGCAGTTCCTTCTCGTTGTTCGAGGTGATGATGATGATCGGACGCTGCTTGGCCTTGATCGTCTCGTTGGTCTCGTAAACGTAGAACTCCATCTTGTCGAGTTCCTGCAACAGGTCGTTGGGGAACTCGATGTCGGCCTTGTCGATTTCGTCGATCAGCAGGATGACCCGCTCATCGGCTTCGAAGGCCTCCCACAGCTTGCCCTTCTTGATGTAGTTGCGAACGTCATGGACCTTGTCGGAGTTCAGTTGCGAGTCACGCAGGCGGCTGACCGCATCGTATTCGTAGAGACCCTGATGGGCCTTGGTGGTGGACTTGATGTGCCAGGTGATCAGCTTGGCGCCGAACGCTTCGGACAGCTGCTCGGCGAGCATGGTCTTGCCGGTCCCTGGCTCACCCTTGACCAACAGCGGGCGCTGCAGGGTGATGGCGGCGTTGACTGCCAACTTCAGGTCGTCGGTGGCGACGTAGGACTGGGTGCCTTCGAACTTCATCAGGGAATCCTCGCAACGTGATGCAGGGGCGGCGCCCACTGGCGTAAAGCGCGAACTATAGCCTGAGGCCGGCTAGGCTGTGAACGCAGTGGCGATATTCAGTCAGGCTATGGGCGAACCCGTCCATAGCTGTGCGCCGACTGGACGCTGCCGGCGGCTGCACTTAGTCTTGGGTTTTTGCATCGCCCCAAGGAGCATCGCATGAGCCGTATCTATGCCGACAACGCCCAGGCTATCGGTAATACCCCGTTGGTTCGTATCAACCGCCTTGGCCCGTCGGGTGTCACCTTGCTGGCCAAGATCGAAGGACGTAACCCGGCTTATTCGGTGAAATGCCGGATTGGCGCCAGCATGATCTGGGATGCCGAAGAACGTGGCCTGCTCAAGCCAGGCATGACCCTGGTGGAGCCGACTTCCGGCAATACCGGTATCGGCCTGGCCTTCGTGGCCGCCGCGCGGGGCTACAAGCTGATGCTGACCATGCCGGCCTCGATGAGCCTGGAACGGCGCAAGGTACTCAAGGCACTGGGTGCCGAACTGGTGCTCACCGAGCCGGCCAAGGGCATGAAGGGGGCTATCGAGAAAGCCGCGGAAATCGCTGCCAGCAACCCGCAGCAGTATCTGTTGCTGCAGCAGTTCGAGAACCCGGCGAACCCGGCCATCCACGAGCGGACCACCGGGCCGGAGATCTGGAATGACACCGACGGGGCTATCGATGTGCTGGTCTCCGGCGTGGGCACCGGCGGTACGCTGACCGGCATTTCCCGCTACATCAAACACACCCGTGGCAAGGCCATTCTCACCGTGGCCGTGGAGCCGGAAAGCTCGCCGGTGATCACCCAGGCGCTGGCCGGCCAGGAGCTCAAGCCGGCACCGCACAAGATCCAGGGTATCGGTGCTGGTTTTGTGCCGAAGAACCTCGATCTGACGCTGATCGACCGGGTCGAGCGGGTCAGCGATGACGAGGCCAAGGCCATGGCCCTGCGCCTGATGCGTGAGGAAGGCATTCTCTGCGGTATTTCCTGCGGGGCGGCCATGGCCGCGGCGGTACGCCTGGCGGCGGAGCCGGCCATGCAGGGTAAGACCCTGGTGGTGATCCTGCCGGATTCCGGTGAGCGTTACCTGTCGTCGATGCTGTTTGACGGGCTGTTCACCGAGCAGGAGCTGCAGCAGTGAAATGGCTGTGCCTGGCTGCCGGCCTGATGCTGGCGGGTACGGCGCAGGCCGACGGCACCGATGACTACCTGGCCGGCCTGCGTGCCCTGCAACAGGGTGACGGCGAGCAGGCGCTCTACCTGCTGGAGCAGGCTGCCAACGCCGGGCTGATGGACGCGCAATGGCGGCTTGGCGAGCTGTTGCCCGGTCAGCGCGGTGAACGCTGGTTGCGTGCCGCGGTGCGCCAGGGCTCGCGTCCGGCTGCCGTCAGCCTGGCGCAGCGTTACTACGACAGCCAGCAATACCGGCGTGCGGCGCAATGCTGGCTGCATGCCGCGCGTCAGGGTAGCAGTGCTGCACAGGCCCGGCTCGGTGCGCTACAGGTGGTGGGGTATGGCTTGCCCAGGGATCGTGTGCAGGCCTATGCCTGGCTCAACCTGGCGGCCAGTGCCGGTGACGCGGAGGTACTGGCCCTGCGCGACAAGCTGGGCGAGCAGTTGAGTGCCGAGCAGCGTGATGCCGGGGAGGCGCGTAGTCGTGATGTGTTGCTGGCGGTGCCGCCGCTGGCCGGCGAGCCGCCCTGTGGTGAGTGAGGCGGGCCGTTCCTGAGTCTTTCGGCCAGTTGCGGTCAGCCCCTCGCAGCCCCTACTCTGATGCCTTCGAACAACGCAGTGCAGGGGCTTTCCATGGGGCAGCAGTGGCCGGCGGGCGAAATCGCCCGACAGATTCTCGAGGGTTTCGACGACTATCGTGAGCAGTTCCGCCAGATCACCAATGGCGGACGCACGCGCTTCCAGCAAGCGCAATGGCAGGAAATCCAGCAGGCGTCGGCGGCCCGCATCAATCTCTATGAGGAAAAGGTCGAACAGACCATCCAGACACTGCGCCAGGCCTTTACCGGCGAGCAGTTACTGGATGTTCAGCACTGGCCGCTGGTCAAGAGCGCCTACATCACGCAGATCGACAGTCGTTTCGATGATGAACTGGCCGAGACCTGGTACAACTCGATTTTTTGCAGCCTGTTCAGCCACGACCAGATCAGTGACGGCTGCATGTTCATCCATACCACCCGCCCGGCACTGCGGGTCAACGAGCGGCCACCACAGGTACGTACTTACCACCCGCAGGGTAATTTGAAGAGCTGTCTGGCGCAGATCTTCGAGGAGTACAAGTTTGAAGTGGCCTATGTGGATCTGCCGGCTGATCTTGAACGACTGACCCGGCAGTTGCAGGACAACCTGCCGGACTGGGTGTGCAAGGATCCTGAGCTGACCATCGAGCTGTACAGCTCGCGGCTGTACCGCAACAAGGGGGCCTATGTGGTAGGTCGCCTGTTCACCCGCGACGAGCAATGGCCGCTGGTGATTCCCTTCCTGCACCACGAAGGGCAGGGCATCGTCATCGATGCGCTGATCACCGACGAGGCGGAGGTGTCGATCATCTTCTCCTTTACACGCTCCTATTTCATGGTGCGGGTTGGTTACCCGGCCGAGTTTATCGGTTTCCTGCGGCAGATCATGCCCGGCAAGCACATTGCCGAGCTGTATACCTCCATCGGCTTCTACAAACATGGCAAGTCGGAGTTCTATCGCGCGCTGATCCGCCATCTGGCCAGCACCGATGACCGCTTCATCATGGCGCCCGGGGTGCGCGGCATGGTCATGAGCGTGTTTACCCTGCCGGGCTTCAATACCGTGTTCAAGATCATCAAGGATCGTTTCTCGCCGTCGAAGAACGTCGACCGCGCTACGGTGATCGAGAAGTACCGCATGGTGAAGAGCGTCGACCGTGTCGGACGCATGGCCGATACCCAGGAGTTTGCCGACTTCCGCTTCCCGCTTTCCAAGTTCGAACCCGAATGCCTGGCCGAACTGCTCGAAGTGGCGCCTTCCACGGTGCAGGTCGAGGGTGATGTGGTGTTAGTGCGTCACTGCTGGACGGAGCGACGCATGACGCCGCTTAACCTCTATCTGGAGCAGGCCAACGAAGCGCAGGTACGGGCGGCACTGGAAGAGTACGGGCTGGCCATCAAGCAACTGGCTGCCGCGAATATCTTCCCGGGCGACATGCTGCTGAAGAACTTCGGCGTGACTCGCCATGGCCGCGTGGTGTTCTACGACTACGACGAAATCTGCTACCTCACCGAGGTGAACTTCCGGCGCATTCCGCCAGCCCGTTACCCGGAGGACGAGATGTCCAGCGAACCCTGGTACTCGGTGGGGCCCAACGATGTGTTCCCCGAGGAATTCCCGACCTTTTTGTTTGCCGATATACGTCAGCGCCGGCTGTTCAATCAGCTGCATGGCGACCTGTTTACCCCGGAATACTGGCAGGGTCTGCAGGAGGCCATTCGCGCCGGTAAGGTGATTGATGTGTTCCCCTACCGGCGCCAGGAAGTGCTCAGCACGCCGAGCTGACAAGCGCTGCGGGTCTCCCGGTGATGTGCTGTCGCCGGGAGGCTGTTACAAAAAAATGCTCGACCGTTTCGGCAGGTTTTCCTGAGCTGATCTATTACTTGGCAGTGTCTCGCGTTTCGCGTTTCGTCCAAGGAAGCCAGGTATTGCCAGTATGCGCAGCAATCTGCCGGTTACTCAGCACGAACGGACTTTTTCCGCTCGGGAACGATTGATCTCCACCACCGACCTGCACGGCAAGATCACCTATTGCAACGACGCCTTCGTTGCCATCAGTGGCTTTGCCCGCGAAGAGCTGCTGGGGCAGCCGCATAACCTGGTGCGCCACCCGGATATGCCGGGCGCTGTGTTTGCGCATATGTGGGACACCCTCAAGCAGGGCAAGCCCTGGATGGGACTGGTGAAGAATCGCTGTAAACAGGGTGATTTCTACTGGGTCAGTGCTTATGTCACGCCCATCTACGAAAACAACCAGATGATTGGCTATGAGTCGGTGCGTACCTTGCCCAGCCAGGCACAGAAGGCGCGTGCCAGTGCACTGTATGCGCGCTTGCGGGCTGGGAAACCCCCAGTGCCGCGCTGGCAGTCCTGGACCGAAGACTTGCGTCAGTCCTGGCCGTTGTTGCTGGCGGGGGTTGTGTTGCTCCTGGGCCAGTGGTTGTGGCCCGGCTGGCTGGCCATGCTGCTGAGTGTGGTAAGTCTGTTTGTCGCCGGTGCCGTGCAGTTGTATCGCCAACGGCAGGCCATGCGTGAAACGCTGGCCGAGCATCCCAAGGCTTTCACCAGTGCCCTGGTCGCCTTGACCTATACGGACCGCCGCGGTGCGCAGGCCTTGCTGGACATGGCCATGATCAGCGAGGAAGCGCGCATGCAAACTGCGCTGACCCGCCTGGAGGATGTCGCCGAAGGCGTGCGCCGTCGTGCTGCCGAGTCGGCACGCCTGGCTACTGCCGAGGCCGACCTGCTGGATCAGCAGCGCAGTGAGACCGACCAGTCGGCCACGGCGATCACCGAAATGGCTACCACCATTCAGGAAGTAGCGCACAACGTACAACACACCAGCCATGCTGCCGAAGAGGCCGACCAACTGGCCCGGCAAGGGCGTGATCTGGTCGGCGGCAGCGTCGAGTCGATGTTGCAGATGGCGCGTGCTGTGCATGATATCGGCCAGGCTGTGAATGAGTTGGCTTCGGCTACCCAGTCGATTGGCAGCGTTGCCGACGTGATTACCTCGATTGCCGAGCAGACCAATCTACTGGCGCTGAATGCGGCCATCGAAGCGGCGCGGGCGGGCGAGCAGGGGCGTGGTTTTGCGGTGGTGGCCGACGAGGTACGTGCCCTGGCGACACGTACCCGTGAGTCTACCGAGCAGATCCAGCAGATCATTGCCGCGCTGCGTCAGGGGGCTGAGCGTGCCGTGCAGACCGCCGGGCGTGGCGAGGCAATTTCGCGTGACAGTGTCAGTAGCGTCGAGTCGGTGCGTACGGCACTGAGCGGGATTACCGACTCGGTCTCGCAGATTACCCTGATGACCCAACAAATGGCGTCGGCAGCCGAAGAGCAAAGTCATGTCGCCGAGGACATCAGCCGGCAGATTTGCCGGATTGCCGAGCTGTCCGAGCACAGCACGCAACAGGCTGGTCAGGGCGCACAGATCGCCGCGGAGTTGCAGCATATGGCTGACGCGCTGCATGGCTTGGCCGAACGGTTCAACCGCTGAGTCACGGAAGGGCATGGCATACTGGCCCGCCATCCAGGAGTTGCCATGTCCCGTCCCCGCTGTATGCAGTGTCAGCGCCCGCTTAGCCACTGCCTGTGCCGGCTGATTCCGCGCCTGCCCAGTCAGACTCACCTGCTGATCCTGCAACACCCCGACGAGCAACGACATGCCCTGAATACGGCACGCCTGGCGGCGCTCGGGTTGCTCAACGCCCGCTTGGAAATCGGCGAGGTGTTCGCCGAACTGCCGGCCTGGCTCGACCAGGGCTATCGTGATTGCCTGCTGTTCCCGGGTGAGTCAGCCCGCGTGCTGCCGGTGCCGCTGCAGGGCGATGACCGGCCACTGCGCCTGATCGTGCCGGACGGTACCTGGCGCAAGGCGCGCCGACTGCTCTACTGCAATCCGCTGTTGCAGACGCTGCCGCGGGTCTGCCTGCCCAACGGTTTGTCCTCGCGTTATCGCCTGCGCAAGGCGCCGCTGGCAGGTGCCCTGTCGACTATCGAGGCGGTTGTCGTGGCGTTGCAGTTGCAGGAAGGCGAGGGGCGCTTTGCTGAACTGTTGGCGCCGTTCGAGGCGCTGATCGATGGGCAGATCGCCGCGATGGGCGATGCGCTGTACCAGCGTCATCATTCGCCTAAGACTACGCAGCCCGCCGATTAGCGCGGCAAGGTGGGCAGGCGCAGAATGTACAGGCTGACCAGGCTGGCGCTGATCAGCAGCAGTACGCGAACCCAGGGTACGGGTACCAGGTAGGCAGAGAAGAGGATGGACAGCCACATCAGGCCAATCGCATAGGCCTTGGCCCGGCGCGGAATACCCTGGCCGTTCAGGTAGTCGCGGACCCAGGGTCCCAGGTGACGGTGGTGGGTCAGCCACAGGTAGAAACGCTGTGAGCTGCGCATGAAGCAGGCGGCGGCCAGCAGCAGGAAGGGTGTGGTCGGCAGTACTGGCAGGAAAATCCCCAGCACGCCCAGCCCGACGCTCAACCAGCCCACTGTCAGGAGCAGCAGGCGGATCATTAGCGAGCGATGCGGGCGGGCCGCCATGCGCTACTCAGTGGTGACGCGGCTTGAGCAGTGCCGGCTTTTCTTCCGGCGCCTGGGTCAGCAGGAACAGGGCGGTGAGCACTTCGGGGATCTGCTCGACCATGCTGTCGACCAGGTCCTGGTCACGGGCGATTTCGGCAAACTCCGGCTGTTCGTCGAACAGCCCGGACGCCACCATGATCGGCAGCAGCAGTTCGCTGACTTCGTCTTCGGCATCCTCGAACCATACGGCTTCACGTAGGAACACGCCTTCCATGAAGCCGATGCACCAGCCGCGCAGGTCGGAGTCATCCGGCTCGTCGCCCAGGTCCAGGTCGCAAGGCAGCTCGGGTTCTTCTTCACCGGCCAGCTGACGGCTGATGTGGGTCTTGAGGTGAACCAGGGTGGCTTCGATCTCGTCGCGTTCGGCGTCGCTGCGGTAATGCGGCGGCTCGGCGAACAGGGCATCGATCCACTCGCGCTCGGCAACCGGCTCAGGGCAGATGGCCAGGGCGGTGAGGTAACCGTGGGCGGCAATGTAGTCCAGCGCCTGCTCGTGCAGGTCATCGGCATCGAGGAAGGCTTGCAAGCGGGACAGTTGCTCGGCGAAGGACATGGGTAACCACCTGGAAAGAATGCGAATGCTGATTCTAGCCCGCCTGTCGGGCAAAAGCACGGCCGCGCGCTGCGGCACGCTGGCTGGCGAGCCCCCCGCTGCAGGCCGCCTGGCGTATACTGCGCGGCCTGCTTTCGGGAGCCTGTATGTCTTCAGCTGCGCTACATATCCTCAAGGATGTTTTCGGTTACGACGCCTTTCGCGGTCAGCAGGCGGCGATTGTCGAGAGCGTGGCCGCAGGCGCCGATGCCCTGGTGCTGATGCCCACCGGCGGCGGCAAGTCGTTGTGCTATCAGGTGCCTGGCCTGTTGCGCGAAGGCTTGGCAGTGGTGGTCTCGCCGCTGATCGCCTTGATGGAAGACCAGGTCGCGACCCTCGATGAACTGGGCGTGGCGGCCGTGGCACTCAACTCGACACTGGGTGCCGACGAGCAGCGCGAGATCGCCGAGCGTATCCGTGTCGGGCAGATCAAGTTTCTCTACCTGGCTCCTGAGCGCCTGGTGCAGCCGCGCATGCTGGCTTTCCTGCAGCGCCTGCGGATTGCCCTGTTTGCCATCGACGAGGCGCACTGCGTCTCGCAATGGGGGCATGATTTTCGTCCCGAGTACCTGCAGTTGGGCCAGTTGGCCGAGCTGTTTCCCCAGGTGCCGCGCCTGGCCCTGACGGCCACCGCAGACAAGCGCACCCGCGAGGAAATCGTCCAGCGCCTGCAGCTGCAGGAGGCCCGGCGCTACCTGTCGAGTTTCGACCGGCCGAACATCTTTTACCGCATCCAGCCCAAGGATCAACCACGCAAGCAGTTGCTGGCCTTCCTCGCTGCGCGCAAGGGCGATGCCGGTATCGTCTATTGCCTGTCACGCAAGAAGGTCGAGGAAGTTGCCGAATTTCTCTCGGCACAGGGCTATCCGGCCTTGCCCTATCACGCCGGCTTGAGCAACGAGTTGCGGGCCTATCACCAGAAGCGCTTTCTCAACGAGGAAGGACTGATCATGGTGGCGACCATTGCCTTCGGCATGGGTATCGACAAGCCGAACGTGCGCTTCGTCTGCCACCTTGATCTGCCCAAGAGCCTGGAAGCGTACTACCAGGAAACCGGACGTGCCGGACGCGATGGGCTGCCCGCCGATGCCTGGATGGCCTATGGCCTGCAGGATGTGATTTTCCTCAAACAGATGCTCAGCAATTCCGAGGGTGACGAACGCCACAAACGGGTTGAGCAGCACAAGCTCGACGCCATGTTGGCGCTGTGTGAGGAAACCCGCTGTCGTCGCCAGGCGTTGCTGGCCTACTTCGATGAAGTGCTGGAGCAACCCTGCGGGCATTGCGATATCTGTGTCGATGGTGTGCAGACCTGGGACGCCAGCGAAGCGGCGCGCCAGGCGTTGTCGGCGATCTATCGCAGCGGCCAGCGTTATGGCGTCGGGCATCTGGTCGACATCCTGCTGGGACGTGACAACGAGAAGATCCGTAGTGCCGGACACCAGCATTTGTCGGTGTTCGGTGTCGGCAAGGGGCTGAGCGAAGCCGAATGGCGCACCCTGTTCCGTCAGCTGGTGGCGCGGGGTTTGGCGGACATCGATCTGGATGGCTACGGTGGCTTGCGTTTGACCGAGCAGTGTCGGCCGTTGTTGCGTGGCGAGGTGCAGCTGGAATTGCGCCGCGAGCCGCTGCCGAGCAAGACCGCCAAGCCGGCGGCCAGTGCGGCCAGCTCGCTGGTGCGTGGCGAGGAGCGGGTGCAGTGGGAAGCCTTGCGCAGTTTGCGCCGGCAACTGGCCGAAGAACACAGCGTGCCGCCCTACGTGATCTTTCCGGACGCCACCTTGCTGGAGATGCTGCGTCGCCAGCCGCGCTCGCTCAGTGACATGGCGCAGGTCAGCGGGGTCGGGGCGCGCAAGCTGGAGCGTTATGGCCAGGCCTTTCTTGACGTGCTGGCGGGTGATGGCGGCCCGGCAGCGGCCCGCGACCTGCGCCACGAACTGGTTAGCCTGGCACGTGCCGGCATGACTCCGGCGCAGATGGCCCGTCAGCTGCATTGCTCGGAGAAACAGGTGTATGCCCTGCTCGCCGAAGCACTGGCTGCCCAGCAGCTGAGCCTGGAGCAGGCCCTCGACCTGCCCGAAGCGCTGCGTGAGGAGCTGCAGGACGCCTTTCTCGATGGCGAGGGTGAACTGCCGGCTGTCAGCGAGCTGGCCGAACGCTTTGCCGGTCGTGTCGAGCTGGGCGTGCTGCATTGCGTGCGCGCCGCCTTGCAGGCCGAGTTCGAGCTGTAGTGCCGGGATTACGTGCTGGTGTGACGGGTAAAAGTTGATCGCCATCATGGGCGCTACGCAGCGCTGCGCTGGATAGTGCGCCCTACATTGACGATCAGTGCAGCGAGGCCTGTCTATGCATAACGAATTCTCCCAACGTCTGGCGGTGGTGACCGGTTGCAGCTCGGGCATTGGTCTGGAGGTCTGTCGTCTGCTCCTGGAAGCGGGCACGCGCGTGGTGGGCATGTCGCGCACCCTAGGGGAGCTGGCGCCCTTGCAGCACGCTTATCCGCAACAGCTGCACTGGCTGGCGGGTGACGTCACACAGCCGGCTGATTTGCAGGCCCTGGCGCGCTATGTACAGCCGCTGGGGGCGATTGATTATCTGGTGCCCAACGCCGGTATTGCCGAGTTGGCCGAGGGCGTTCAGCCGCAGGCCTTTGCCCGGCAATGGGCGGTGAATGGCGATGGGGCGCTGAATACCCTGGCGGTACTGCGCGGCCAGCTGGCCAGCCCGGCAGCGGTGGTTTTCATCGGCACCTTCCTGGTTCAGCGCAGCTTCCCTGGCCTGGCCGCCTATATTGCCAGCAAGGCCGCTCTGGTGGCCTATGCACGGACCCTGGCGGTGGAGTTGGCCGCGGCGCAGATTCGTGTCAATACGGTTTCCCCCGGTCCAACCGCCACGGCTATCTGGGGCAAGCTCGGCCTGCCGGAGGAGACCCTGGCCGCGGTGGCCAGCGGGGTTAACCAGCGCCTGCTGAGTGGCGAGTTCCTTGACGCGGCGGCGGTTGCCGAAGTGGTGCTGTTCCAGTTGTCGCGCGGTGCGCGGGGCGTGTGGGGGCAGGACTGGGTCGTGGATAACGGTTTCACCCTATCCTGAGCACTGGCCTGATTGGCCCCTGATTCTGGCCGTTTGGGTCGCTGCAGTGCGGCGGCCGCTCGGCTAGTCTGCGCCTGCCAGGCTGCGCACCACAGGCCTGTAGCAGAAGAGGGGGATAACCATGCAACCGCTGATCCAGGCCAATGGCCAGCCGCGTCTGGGGGTGTTCGATGTGCCGCCCGCGCAGGTCAACTACCGCGATTACGACCTGCGTAGTCCCATGGGGCGGCGTCTGGGCGCCCTGGCACGCTGGCGGCGTTTCCATCAGTTCCAGTATTTCGGGCTGATCAGCGACCAGTTGATCGGTGGTTGTGCGCTGGCCAATCTCAGCCTGCTGGGGGTGGGCTTCGTCTACCTGTTCCAGCCGGCTACCGGCCGCCTGCTGGAGCGCCGCTTCAAATTGCCGCTCGGCCTCGGCTGCGAATTTTCCCAGAATCCCCAGCAGGGTGTCTGCCAGCTGCGTTGGCGGGGCAATCTGTTGCGTCTGGAAAACCGGGCTGCCGGTGCCGAGAAGCATCTGCGGGTCGAGCTGGACGATGGTACCCAGATCGACGCTTCGTTCAGCGAAGCGCAGCCGCCATTCCAGCCGATGTGCATTGCCACGCCGATTGCCAACAACGGCTGGGCCTATGCGCAGAAGGTCGCCGGCGTGACCTGCAGCGGCCAGGTGCGCAGTGCCCTGGGCAACTTTGATCTGCAGGCCTTGCAGGCTTTTGCCCATCATGACTGGACGGCCGGTTTCCTGCGCCCGCAGACCTGCTGGAACTGGGCCTGCCTGTCCGGCGCGGTAGGCGGGCGACGACTGGGGCTCAACCTGTCCTGCGGGGTGAACGAGACCAGCTTCAGTGAAAACTGCCTGTGGCTGGATGGCCGGTTGTATCCGGTGTCCGGCGTACATTTTCAGTTCGACCGTCGCCAGCCACTGCAGCCCTGGCAGATTCGCTCCCAGGATGGCCAGGTCGAGCTGCGTTTCGAGCCGGCGGGCATGCATCATGAACGGGTGAATGCGCTGATTGTTGCAAGTGATTTCCGCCAGTTATTCGGCCGCTTCCACGGTGTGCTGCGGCCTGCGGGCGAGACAGCGGTGCCTTTGCAAGGCCAGTGGGGCTTTGTCGAGGACCAGTACGTCAAATGGTAGGCTGGGCCTTGCCGGTCTTCGACGTTATGCTTAGGCGACTAATTATTAGTTTTTGCTGGCAGGCGTTTGCATGTCTTACCCGGATCAACACCGTTTTGCGATGCAGCTGGCGCAGATGTCGCGCAGCTGGCGCGCCGAGATTGACCGTCGGCTGAATGACCTGGGCTTGTCCCAGGCACGCTGGCTGGTGCTCCTGCATCTGGGGCGCTTCGATCATCTGCCGACCCAGCGTGAGCTGGCCAAGAGCGTTGGCGTGGAAGGCCCGACCCTGGCGCGGCTGCTGGACTCGCTGGAGGCGCAAGGCTTGGTCGAGCGCCTGGCCGTGCCGGAGGACCGGCGCGCCAAGCAAGTGGCGCTGTGTGCCAAGGCCAAGCCGTTGATCGAGAAAATCGAAGCCATTTCCACCCAGTTGCGCCGTGAAGCCTTTGCCGGTATCGAGGCCGAAGACCTGCGCCGCTGTCAGCAGGTGCATGAGCGTATTCTTGGCAATCTGGCTAGGCTGGAGAAGCCTTGACGCTGCTGTCGGGAAGCTGACGCTTTTTTGTCATGTTCGTGCGGCAGTGCGCAAGTGCTTGATGGCATTGGGCCTGCAGGCTTGTGCAAAGCCGTTCGCGCTCAGGCATACTGCCAGCATTACAACAGGTCGCACTCTGTAGTCTCGGGTTGGCAAAACCCTCGCTGAGTCAGCGCCGTATCAATAGCAGGCCATTGGCAGCGCGTTGGCAAGATTGCCAGCGGCCGACAGGCGCATGTGCAATGCTGCGATGGCCAGGCGGGGCTACCCTGCCAGCGAAAGGCCGTCTGTGTGCGGCCGTGAAGGGAGGAAACATGGCTCAAGTGCGTACCTTGCTGTTGGCGATGCTGTCGGGTGGGATGCTCTACAGCACCGCTGCACAAGCGCTCAGCCTGGGCGAGATCAGCCTGCAGTCAGCCCTGTATCAGCCGCTGGTGGCGCGCATTGAGCTGGATGAGCTGAACGGCCTGGATACCAGCGATTTTCGTGTCAGCCTGGCTGGAGCGGATGCCTTCGAGCGGGCTGGCATCGTGCGCGAGGACTTCTTGCGGGAGCTGCGCTTCGTGCCCTCGATACGTGGGCGCTCCGGGTATATCGAAGTGCGCTCGAGTCGTGCGGTGCGTGAGCCTTATCTGAATTTCATCGTCGAGTTGGCTACGCCCAACTGGGTGCTGCTGCGCGAGTACACCGTGCTGCTCGATCCGCCGGGTAGCGCGCAGGCGCCACTGGCGTCCCTGCCCCAGGCCATGGCGGTGGCGCAGGCCGAGCTGGCACAGCGTGCTGCAGTGCCTGTGGCTCCAGCGGCGGAGCGCGGTCTGCGTTATGTGGTGCAGTCAGGGGACAGCCTGTGGCGTATCGCCCAGCGCTATGTGCAGGCCGGCAGCACGCTCAGCCAGCAGCAGTTGATGGACGGTATCCACGCACTCAACCCGCAAGCCTTTAGCCAGGGCGCCGGTGGCCTGCGCATCGGCACCTCGCTGTTGTTGCCGGATGCTGCGCAGGTGCACAGCAGTGGCCCGGCACTCAGCGAAGACCCGCTGCCAATCCCGCGCCCGCCGAGCGAGCCGGTGCCGTTGTCGGCACCGGAAAGCCGTAGCCAGGCACTCGAAGGCCTGCCTGTCGGGCGTCCCGAGGAACTGCTGGTAAAAGCCCCGCAGCAGGCCGAGGCAGAGCAGGCCGCGCCGCCGCAGGAGACTCCGCAGGCCAGTGCCGAGTTGCTCAACCTGCGCGCGCAGTTGGATGGCTTGCTGGCCAATCAGGCCACTGAGCGTGAGCAGCGGCGTAGCGACATGCAGGCCCTGCAGGCACGGCTGGATGAAATGCAGCAGTTGGTGATCGAAAAAGACCGCCAGGTGGCCGAGCTGCAGCAACAGCTGCAGGCGGCCTTGAGCCTGGCGCAGCAAGCCCAGGGCAGTTGGCTGCAGTCGCCCCAGGCCCCTTATGCCCTGGGCATGGGTGGGCTGCTGATGCTGTTGCTCAGTAGTTTGACTGGCTGGCTGCTGGGGCGTCGGCGCACGTCGCCGGTTTCTGCGCCTATTGAAGTGCGTCCTGCGCCGCTGCCGGCGGTCAACCGCGCGCAACCCAGCGTGGCGGAGACACGCCTGACGGCGCCCACTCCGCCCCTCAAGACGGGGCCTGCCAAGCAACAGGACGTGCTGGAGGCGGTGAATATCTACCTGACCTACGGCAACCTGACGCAGGCGTTGAATACCCTGCAGCAGGCACTGCAACAGGAGCCGCAGCGTCAGGACCTGCAACTGCGTCTGCTTGATGTCTACGGCCTGCAGGGCAATGCCGAGGCGTTCCAGGCGCGTTACGAGCAGTTGTTGGCCAGCGGCGTGAGTGCCGAACAGTTGCAAAAGATTCGCGATGCCTATCCCCAGCTGCAGGCACAGGACAGCGAAGTGCTGTTCGACGAGCTGGTTTTGGATATTCGCGAACCTGAAGCCGCGAGCGAAGCGCAACAGACGACGCCGTCCCAGGAGGGCGAGTTCACCCTCAATCTTGACGAATTGAGCCTGGATGCCGACTGGGATCTGGTTTCCCCCTTTGCGCCTCCTGCTGAAGTAGCTGAGCGTAAGAAGGCGGCGGCTCCGGTGTTTCGTAGCAACCTGCACGAGCTGCCGGAAGTCGAGGAAGTGCACCACGACGAGCATCCGCTATTCGCCGGGCGTCTTGCCAGCAACGACGATCCGGTACTGGAACTGGACGATCTGCCCGAGCTGGCGGAAAACCGCGACACCCTGGGTAAGCTGCGTCTGGCCATGAGCCTTATCGAGCGTGATGAGATCGCCATGGCCTGCAGCGTGCTCAACGAGGTCATCATCGAGGGCGATAGCCAGCAGCAGGAAGAGGCCCGCGAACTGCTGGCACGGATTGCCTGAGATGAGCACGTCGCGCGCTGAAATCGAAATCACCTATTGCAGCCAGTGTCAGTGGTTGTTGCGGGCTGCCTGGCTGGCTCAGGAGTTGCTCAGTACCTTTGCCGACGACCTGGGGCGAGTCAGCCTGGTGCCAGGGCGTGGCGGGGTATTTCGTATTACCTGCGATGGCCAGCAGATCTGGGAGCGTCAGGCAGACGGTGGTTTTCCCGAAGCCAAGCTACTCAAGCAAAGGGTCCGCGACTGCATCGACCCGCAGCGTTCGCTGGGGCATAACGACCGCTGAGTTCAGCGCTGCAGGCGTGCCGAAAGCAGCGTAGCCAGGACTATCAGTACAGAGCCAAACAGCATGCGCAGCCCTGGCTGCTCTTGGAACAGCCACCAGGCCAGGAGAATGCCGTAGACCGGCTCCAAAGCGAACACCACCGAGGCCGTACGCGCATTCAGTACGCTCAGGCTGGCAACGAACAGGCTGTGTGCCAGCGCGGTACACAATACGCCCAGCAAGGCCAGCCACAGCCAGTCCACGGCGCGTATCTCAAGTAGCAGCGGTGCTGCCATGGGCAGGCTGACCAGCAGGATGGTCAGGCTTTGCCAAAAAGCTGCCTGGGCCGGGGCAACGCCGGGCGTAGTGGCGCGATTGCTAACGGACAGGGCGGCGAATAGCAAGCCGGACAAAACCGCCCAGAGCAGTCCCTGGCTGGTACTGGCCTCCAGGGAGAAGGTAGGGGTGACCAGCAGCAAACCACAGCAGACCAGGGCAACCACCAGCCACTCTGCGCGCTGGATACGCTCACCAAATAGCAGTGCCTCCAGCAGCACGGTAAAGGCGGGAAAACTGGCAAAGCCCAGGGTGGCTAAGGCTACCCCGGAAATCTTGATAGCTACGAAAAAGCTCCACCAGTGGCCGCCCAGCAATAGCCCGGCGCCACACAGGGCGAGGATACGCAGTGCGCCTGGGCGTGCCTGGCTGCCCTGCCGCCAGGCCAGGGGGGCCAGGGCAAGCACGGCGAACAGGGCTCGTCCACAAACGATCACCAAAGGCGCGGCCAGAGCCAGTTTGCCGAAGATACCGGACAGCCCAAAGCACAGCGCGCCGATATGCAGGGCGATCAGGGCCTGGCGAGGGGTGAGGTGTGGGGACATGGCAGCACTCCAGCGGGCTGCCCAGTCTAGGCGCTAGGGGAACTGCTGTCTGTCGCGCAACTCGCGGATATTGTCGCGTGCCTGCTGACGGTAGTGGCGTGGCGAACAACCCGTATCGCGCAGCATGGCGGCACTGAAGGCGCTTTGCGAGGTGTAGCCACAGCGCACGGCGATTTCACCCAGGCTCAGTGTGCTGTGCAGCAACAGCTGGCGGGCCAGGCGTAGACGACGCTGGCGAACCAGGGCCATCGGGGTCAGGCCGGTTTCGGCGAGCAGACGGGCATGCAGGCGGGCGTTGGACAGGCCGCAGCAGCGCGCCAAATCGGCGACTTGCAGGGGATGGGCACAATGCCGGTCGACAAAGGCATACAGCTTGGCCAGTGGCAACTGCTGGGCCAATGGGCCGGCCAGCGGCGCGTGCAGGCAGGTTAGCAGCAACGCAGCGCCCTGCTCGGCGAGCAGCGGGTTATCCAGCGGACTATGTGCCAGCCAGTCCAGCAACTGCTGCTGATGGGCATTCAGTTGCACCTGGCTGACCTGGGTGAGCAGGCGTCGGCTGGCATCGGCTTGCTCACCCAGACGCAAATCCAGCCAGTCTTCGCTGGGCACATCGAGTACCAGGCAATCACTGCCGGCAGCGCTGAAACAGGCATGGGCCATCCCGGCAGGCACCACGGCCAGCTGGCTATTGCCCAGGCACTGGCCATGTCCGGCTATTTCCAGGTGCAACTGGCCCTGCAAGCCGAACACCAGCTGGGCGTGGCTGTGCTGGTGGGCCAGGTATTCCTGATGGTAGTGACGCACGGAGAGCATCGTGCTGCTCGCTGCAAGACTGAACAGGGCGTGGATTGTCACGCACTTGCCCTGTCTTCGTCATCCGCTGGTCACGAGCGCCGCTTATGGTCGGCAAAAACCACCGAGGCGAGCCCATGAGCACAGCCAAGCCGGCAACTATGCTGCGCAAGCAGCGTGTCCGTACCCTGTGGATTTCCGACGTGCACCTGGGCACGCGCGATTGCCAGGCCGATCGCCTGGCGGCCTTTCTCAAACGCTATCAAGCCGAGCGCATCTATCTGGTCGGCGACATCATTGATGGCTGGAAGCTGCGCAGCGGGATTTATTGGCCGCAAAGCCACAGCAATGTGATCCGCCGTCTGCTGACCATGAGCAAGCGTGGCTGCGAGGTCATCTACGTCACCGGCAACCATGATGAGTTCCTGCGGCGCTATTCACGCCTGGTGCTGGGCAATATCCAGCTGGTCGACGAAGCGTTGCATGAAACCGCCGATGGCCGGCGCCTGCTGGTGATCCATGGCGATCAGTTCGACGTGATCACGCGCTACCACCGCTGGCTGGCGTTCCTCGGTGATAGCGCCTACGAAGTCACCCTGACCCTCAATCGCTGGCTGAACCACTGGCGCGAGCGCTGGGGCTATGGCTACTGGTCGCTCTCGGCTTATCTCAAGCACAAGGTCAAGACAGCTGTCAATTTCATCAGCGACTTCGAGGAAGCGATTGCCCACGAGTGCGTCAAGCGGGGTTTCGATGGTGTGGTGTGCGGGCATATCCACCATGCGGAAATCCGTGAGGTGGGTGGCGTGACCTATCACAACTGTGGTGACTGGGTAGAGTCCTGTTCGGCACTGATCGAGCACCGCGATGGGCGCATAGAGCTCTACCGCCTGGCCGAATCGAGCAGCACGCTGCCGTTGCCGGTGGTGGGGGAGGCGGCATGAGAATTCTCCTGGTCAGCGATGCCTGGCTACCCCAGGTCAATGGCGTGGTCACCAGCCTGCAGGCACTGGTCGCGCAGTTGCGCGACATGGGCCATTGGGTCAAGGTGATTAGCCCTGCTGATTTTCGCTGCCTGCCTTGTCCTGGCTACGGTGAAATCGGCCTGGCCTGGAATCTTTGGCGGCTCGGGCCGATGATTCGCGAGTTTCGTCCTGACTGCGTGCATATCGCGACCGAGGGGCCGCTGGGCTGGGCGGCGCGAGGCTGGTTACGCCGCCGTGGCTTGCTGTTTACCACGGCGCTGCACACGCGCTTCGCCGATTACGTCAAGGCGCGCTGGCCGTGGCTGCCCTTACGCCTGGGCATCGCCTACCTACGCTGTTTCCACCGGCCCAGCCAGGCGATCCTGGTCAGCACCCCGCGCTTGCAGGAGGAATGCCTGAGCTGGGGGTTGGGGCAAGCCAGCCTGTGGCACAAGGGCGTGGATAGCCAGCTGTTTCATCCCGGCTCGCCTGCGGCGGCCGAGTCGCCGCTGTTTCTGTATGTCGGCCGCTTGGCGGCGGAAAAGAACCTGTCTGCCTTTCTGGAGCTGGATTTGCCAGGGCGTAAATGCGTGGTGGGGGACGGGCCGCAGCGTACCGCGTTGCAACAGGCCTATCCGCAGGTGGAGTTTCGCGGCTATCTGCAGGGCCAGGCGCTGGCCGATGCCTATCGACAGGCCAGCGTGCTGGTATTCCCCTCGCGTACCGATACCTATGGCCTGGTGATGCTGGAAGCCATGGCTTGCGGCACGCCCGTGGCGGCCTTCGCCGTGCCCGGCCCGCTGGACATTGTGCAGCAGGGCGTGACCGGCTACCTGGCCGATGATCTGGCAGAGGCCTGCCTGGCTGCCGTGCAGCTGGATCGCCAGGACTGCGCGCGTTGGGCCGCTACGCTGGGTTGGCGTAGCAGTGCCGAAGTGTTCCTGGCTGCCCAGCAGCGTCTGGAGGGTGACCCGCTGGGGCAGTGGCAGGTGGTCTAAACAACGTCCTTGCTGACGCGTTGGCCTGCTTTTGCCGGAGTTTTTGGTTTACTGATCGCTGTACTCTTGCCAGACATTCTTCAGCTCGATGAACGCACTGATACCCTGGCTCCTTCATACCAAGGCAAGCAGCAGCGCGGTAGCGTTGCATTTGCGCTGGGTAATCATGGACATGGCGAACCTCGGCAGTCGGTGTTCATAACACGGAGGCGGGCTGGTCTGTTGCAGGGCCGAATACGCTCAGGTATCTGCCAGCACCCTGTCTGGCACGTGGCGACAGGCGTGCACAGCCAGCCGGCAATGAGGCCTAAGCGAGGACTGTGCCAGGTTGCTGGGGGGCTGGGACGCCCTGAGCGCATGGCTGCTGCAGGGCTGGCGGAGGGCTGCCGGCAGAGGCAGGCTCTGGTTCAGGAAGCACTGTGGTGGGGCGGTTGCGCGCAGTTGTGCTCAGCTATCAGGCAGCTTGCGGTTTAGAAAATGACCTTGTCGCGCAGTTTTTCCGCCGCCTGCTGCAAGGCCGCGATGACTTTTTCCTTGTCATAGTTCTGGATGCCGTTGGTATCCAGGTACATGGAAAAGCCGGGCAGTTCGTGCTCCACATAGCTGGACTTGGCGCCCAGATCGCGGCGATGGTCGACCACCTCGTAGATTTGTACCGGACGACTGAAGCCCTTGACGTTGATCTGGCCCATGTCACGGCACATGATCAGGTCCTTGACCAGCGAGTAGGTCTCGTGGGAGATGAGGATCTGACCTTCGCTGGCAGCACTTTCCAGGCGGCTGGCGAGGTTCACTTCGCGGCCGATGATGGTGTAGTCCATGCGTGTATCGGCGCCAAAGTTGCCGACCGTACAGTAGCCAGTGTTGATGCCCATGCGAATTTCCAATGGCTTGGTGATGCCCTGGGCCCGCCACTGCTGGCGCAGTACTTTCATGTGTTTGCGCATGGCAATGGCCATCGCTACGGCATTCAGCGCATCCTTCTTGGCACCCTGGCTGGTGGGATCGCCGAAGAACACCATCACGCAGTCGCCGACAAACTTGTCGATGGTGCCGCCATGCTTGAGGGCAATCTTCGACATCTCGTTGAGGTAGGTGTTGAGCAGGTCGGTGAGTGCTTCGGCTTCCAGTTCCTCGGACAGTTCGGTGAAACCTTTGATATCGGAAAAAAACACCGTGAGCTTCTTGCGCTGAGTTTCCAGGCGCACGCTCTTTTTGCCGCTGAAGATCATTTCCCAGACCTGTGGCGACAGGTACTTGGCCAGGTTGCGGGCCAGCCGGGCAGCCTTTTCCTGTTCGCGTTTGATCTCGCCACGGGCTTGCGCAAGGTGCAGGCCCTGCTGATGGACGAAATAGGCGGAAATGCAGATGTACAGAGTGGCAAAGGCGATGCCCACCAAGGCCACTAAGGGGGGGCTGGCGAACAGGGGTTGTGGCTGTAGCAGCACGCCGCCCAGCAGCAGGGTGCTGACGAAGGCCAGCAGTGACAGGCCCAGATAACGCAGGCCTCCGACGATCAGTGAGCTGAAACTCATGGTCAGCACGAACAACAGGCTGGGCACCACCGAGAAGCCCAGCAAGACACTGCCCAGCCCGGCATGCAGGGCATCGGTCAGCAGCAAAAGGGTGGCGGTCTGGCTACGGTAGTCCTGCTTGAAACGCAGGCTGATCTGATGAGCCAGATGCGGGTAGAGCAGGGCGTAGGGTACCAGCCAGAGAATATCGTAACTAAAGTGCTGGATGCTGGTGCCGGCGGCAATGCAGGCCGCTCCCACCATGTAGGCCAGCACGCGTGAATAGTACTCGCGCATGGGTGGCGTAGGCAGGCGATGGGTGCGCTCGGCGACGCTGTTTTTTGGAATGCTCATGGGGTCCCTGTGTACTGAACGGCGCCTCTGCCGGGCGCTCGGTGCCGGGATTGGCCGGCCTTTGCTGATCATACCGAGGCTGGCGCTACCTGGCCAAGTTTGCCTGCCCGGCGGCCGCCGCTACGACTAAGGTGCAATGGCCTGCATCACGCGAAAAGCGTGAAATGCGCATATCCCGCTCCTGCGAGCTGTGGATGCAAGCGTTTCTGTCATTCCTCCCCGGAATGCGACTTCTGGCGCCCCTGGTGGGCGCTATTTTTTTGCCTGTCGAACATGCCATGCTGGCGGCTGCTACCTGCGCCGGGTAGCCCGCCTTGTCGAGAGAGGTTTGCGTGTCGCTGTCTGCTCGGGGTGTCGCCCTGTCACTGGGGGCGTCCTGCCTGTTTGTGCTGATCCCGCCTTATGTCCGTGTGCTGCAGCCGCTGGATGGCTTGCAAGTGTTCGCGCAACGGGTGCTGTGGTCCATCCCGGTGATCCTCTTGCTGATGTGGCTGACGCGGCAAGTGCCTTTGCTGCTGCAGGCCTTGCGTCGCTTGCGCAGCGAGCCGCGCCTGGCGCTGGCCCTGCCCCTGGCGGCGGCCTTGATGGGCGTGCAGTGGGCCCTGTTCGTTTGGGCACCACTGGCCGGGCGCATGCTCGATGTGTCGCTGGGCTATTTTCTATTGCCGCTGGTGATGGTACTCGTCGGGCGTCTGTTCTATGGCGAGCGTCTGCGTCCGCTGCTACGCCTGGCGGTGGTCTGTGCCGCCGTGGGCGTGGCCCATGAGTGGTGGTACAGCGGGGCGTTTTCCTGGGTTACCTTGCTGGCCGCATTGGGCTATCCGCCTTATTTCATGCTGCGTCGCTGGATGCGCCTGGATGCCTTCTCCGGATTTATTCTGGAAATGCTGGTGTTGGCCCCGCCGGCCGTTTACCTGGTGCTGGCTTATGGTCCGTCGCCGCTATTCAGCCAGGCCCCCCAGTTGCTCTGGTTGTTGCCTGGCCTGGCCTTGCTCAGTGCCCTGGCGTTTGCCGCCATGATGGCGTCGAGCCGCCTGTTGCCGCTGGGGCTGTTCGGCATCCTCAGTTACCTGGAGCCCTTGCTGTTGTTCCTGGTGGCGCTGTTCTGGCTGGACGAGGCATTTTCTGCCGGGCAATGGCTGACCTATCTGCCGATCTGGTTGGCGATTGCCCTGACGGTTTGCGACAGCGTGCGCCTGTTGTGGCGCCAGCGCTGATTATTCCAGACGTACCCGATACACCTCGGCCAGGGGAATGAGCCGCTGGCGGGCCAGCGCCAGAGCGCTCTGGGTCAGTGGACGCATGCCATCGCTCACGGCCTGTTGCTCGATCGCCTGGGCAGAGCTGTCGGCCTGGATCAGGGCGCGTAGAGCCGGCGTGACCTGCAGCAGTTCATAGGCTGCCATGCGCCCTTGCAAGCCCTTGCCGTGGCACTGGCTGCAGCCTTTGCCCACATAGAAACGCTCGTGCTCATGCAGGCCCAGACTGGCCCGCACGGCATCGCTGACCTCTTCTTCAACCAGGCAGTGTGGACAATTGCGCCGTACCAGACGCTGCGCCAGAACCCCAAGCAGGCTGGCGTTGAGCAGATAGGGAGCGATGCCGATTTCCAGTAGGCGGGTGACGGTGGTAGCGGCACTGTTGGTGTGCAGGGTGGACAGCACCAGGTGACCGGTAAGGGCGCTTTCGGTGGCCATCAGCGCGGTTTCGTGGTCACGGATCTCACCGACCATGATCACGTCCGGGTCATGGCGCAGGATATGGCGCAGGGCACGAGCGAAGGTGTAGCCGATCTGCGGCTTTACCTGGATCTGGCGAATGCCGTCGATCTGGTATTCCACCGGGTCTTCCACGGTGATGACATTCACGCCGCTCTGGCGGATATCGTTGAGCGCGGCATAGAGCGTGGTGCTTTTGCCTGAGCCGGTAGGCCCGGTGACCAGCAGGATGCCCTGATTGTGGCTGATCAGTTCACGGAAGCGTTGGGCGTCCTGGTCGTTGAAGCCGATCTGCTCCAGGGTCTTCATGCTTTGCTGGGTGTCGAGGATACGGATGACCACGCTTTCGCCATGCACGGTAGGCATGATCGACAGACGCAGATCCACGGTGCGCTCGCCGAGGCGTACCAGATGGCGGCCATCCTGGGGCAGGCGGCGTTCGGCGATGTTCATGCCGCCGACGATCTTGATGCGGCTGACAATGGCTGGCAGGTTGCTGGTCTTGATCCGGCGGATTTCGTCGAGCACGCCGTCGATACGCAGCAGCACCACGCTTTCCTTGGCCCCCGGGCGGATGTGAATGTCCGATGCACGGCGGGCGATGGCATCGTCCAGCAGGCTGTCGACAAAGCGTACCGTGGGTTTGTCCTCGGCCAGCTGCTTTATCCGGTGCAGGCTGAGTTCCGGCTCCTGGGTTTCGAATTCTGGCAAGTCGAACGCGCTGACGGCGCCGTAGTATTGGCAGATGGCGCGCTCGACCTCGTCGCCCTTGGCGAGGATGGCCTCGACCTGCTTGCCGGTGACAAAGCCCAGCAGGTGCAGGAGTTCATGGTTGGAAGGCGTCGGTGTGGCCACTACCAGGCGTTCATGTTCGACCAGAAGTGGCATGACCCGGTGTACCCTGGCCAGGTCCTCTGGAACCAGCTCCAAGGCGGCAGTGTCGACGTCAAAATCGTCCAGGTTGACCCGGGCGATGTCCAGTTGCTGAATCAGTGCCTGGGCCAGTTGGGTGCGCTCGACCAGGTTGCGCTGCAGGAGAATCTGCCCGAGCTTGCCGCTGTTGGGGCGTTGTTGCTGCTCCTCCAAGGCCAGTTGCAATTGCTGGGCGTCGAGTTGTCCGGCGTTGACCAGTAACTCGCCCAGGCGCGGATGCGGGCTGCTGGATTGAGCCCGCTGGCAGAGGTAGTCGAGCAGCTCTTGGCGGTCATGGATCAGCTGTGGCATGGCCTGGCCTCTTGAGGTTCAGCGTGCAGTGTACGTCAGGGCTGGCCAGTGGCTACTGCGGCAGATCAAGCCCTTAGCGTGGTGATGGGTTGCGCTGGATTTCCAGCTGATGATCGGGGGCGCCTTCGCCTTGTAGCAGACTGCGCAAGCGCTCGTCCTGGGCAATGTGCCCGTTAGTCTGGTCGATGATGATCTCTACCCGACGGTTGAGCGCACGGTTTTCCACGCTGTCGTTGGCTGCACGGGGGCGGGTTTCAGCAAATCCCTGCACCTTGAGGCGCCCAGGCTCGATATCGCCGCTGAACAGCAGGGCGTTGGCCACTGCCGAAGCGCGTGCAGCAGACAGATCCCAGTTGGAATGAAAGCGTAGCGTACTGATCGGTACGTTATCGGTATGCCCTTCGATCGTCAGCTCACCGGGTATTTCCGTCAGCACACCGGCCATGCGATCGAGCATGTCCTCAAAGGCCGGGGTCAATTCGGCTGAGCCGGAAGGGAAGGAGCCTTTTTCCTCGACGCGCAGGATGATGCGACGCTTCTCTTCTTCCATCTGCAACTGGCCATTTTGCAGCTCCTTGGCCAGCGCTTCACGCAGTTCTCGGGCGCTGTCCTGAAGCTGCTGTTCGGCTGCACTGGGACTGGGCTCGGGGTTTTGTGTGGTGTTGGTCTCTACCTGGGGATCCTGTGTCGTGGTTTGCTGGCGTACCTGGTCCACCAGGGTGGGTTCCGGCTTGCCGGGCGAGAAGTCCTTGAACACCGCGCTGGTGCCCATGGGAACTTCCAGTGCAGGCACTTCGCGTTGCACGCCGAAGGCGACGGCCAGCTCGCCGGCAATCTGCTTGAAGCGTCGTGCATCGATTTCCGAGAACGACAACAGCAGGACGAAGAAGCACATCAGGAGCGACATCAGGTCGGCAAAGGTCATGACCCAGGCGGGAATACTCGCCTTGTCCTCGTCGGCGTCATCACTCATGACTTATTCGCCTGGCTGACCGGGAAGCGGTACATCGCGTTTGTTGGCCGGCAGGTAGCTGCGCAACATCTGTTCGACGATACGTGGGTTGATGCCATCCTGTATCGCCCCCAGCGCATCAATCCACAATTGCTGCATGCGGGCTTCCTCGGTCATGCGCAGGTTGAGCTTGTCGGCGATCGGCAGGCAGATCATGGTGGCCATCATGGCGCCGTACAGGGTGGTGAGCAGTGCGACAGCCATGGCAGGGCCAATTGACTTGGGGTCCTCCATGTTCGAGAGCATCTGTACCAGGCCCACCAGCGTGCCGATCATGCCCATGGCAGGCCCGACATCTCCCAGTGCACTGAAGATCTTGGCGCCCCAGCGGTTGCGCTCCAGCGTCAACAGGCGTTCCTTGTCGAGGATAGCGCGAATGGTTTCCTGATTCTGGCCGTCGACCATCAACTGGATACCGGCTTTCAGGAAGGGCGAGCTGACCTCTTTCTCCTCCAGCGCCAGGGTGCCCTGCTTGCGTGCGATATTGGCGATGTCCACCAGTTCGGCAATGCTTTCCTCGACGCTGGGCAGGCGAAATTTGAAAGCCCTTGCGGCGACCTTGAAGGCGCCTATGAATTGGCCAAGGCTGAACTTGGCCATGACCACGAAGAAACTACCCACCACGACGATCAGCAGGGAGGGCACATTGAAGAAAATCTGGCTGGAGGCTCCCAGCAGGATGGAGGCGACAATGATCGCCAGGGCGCCGATAAGGCCGATGAGTGTGGCTAGATCCAAGGATGCACCTGAGCTTGCGGAGGTTGCTGGCCGTAGTATTGCTACGGCCAGATAGCCTAGCAGGCGCCAGGTGGGCTTGCGAGTTTCACAACAAGCCGTCGAGGACTGCTTCGATAAGACCCGTGGCCAGGGCAATCAGTACAACATCCCGACCAACCTGTTGCCATTCATAGCCGGGGTACTCTGGCAGTTGTCGCAGGAGTCGCTGATCCAGTGATTTGGCGATGCCCGGAGGCAGGGGTTTGCCACGTGCCAGGTTCTTGCGGATTCCTGGTGGCAGGCTGCTGGCAGGGCTAAGCAGAGCTTGGTGCTGATGCAGTATCTGGCGTATGCCTTGCAGGTCCGTGGCAGAAAGCAGGGAGGCGGAGCTGTAGGCCTGGCTGGTGCTTCGGGGAGGCTTGCCGTGGGCTGGCTTATCGTGTGGTGGTGCAGCCTGTGCCAGGCTGCTGCACAACAGCAGAGCCAGTAGGCTGCCGGACAGAAAGGTGACAGCGGGGCGTGACATGCTGAAGAACTCCCGGGGATTTGGTCGGCGTGTTCTGAGACTGTGCCTAGCCTGGCAAAGTTGCAGAAGCATCGGGCCTGGACGATAAAATTCCGCATACGGATGGCTTAGACGGTAACCTATAGCACTGTATAGCTGTGCCTTGTTGAGGATTATCCCGTGTTTGCCCAATTTGCCCTGCACGAACGGCTGCTCAAAGCGGTTGCCGAGTTGAAATTCACCGAGCCGACCCCTGTGCAGCTGGCGGCCATTCCTCCGGCGCTGGAGGGACGTGATCTGCGCGTTGTGGCGCAGACCGGTAGTGGCAAAACGGCTGCTTTTGTCCTGCCGCTGCTCAATCGCCTGATGGGGCCGGCCCAGCCGCGTGCGGATATTCGTGCGCTGATTCTCCTGCCGACCCGTGAGCTGGCACAGCAGACCCTCAAGGAAGTGGAGCGTTTTGCCCAGTTCACCTTCATCAAGGCGGCGCTGGTCACCGGTGGTGAGGATTTCAAGGTGCAGGCGGCGGTAATGCGCAAATGCCCGGACATCCTGATCGGTACGCCAGGGCGTTTGATCGAGCATCTGGATGCCGGCAATTTGCGCCTTGGTGCGGTTGAGGTGCTGGTGCTGGATGAAGCGGACCGCATGCTTGACATGGGCTTCGCCGAAGCCATGCAGCGACTCACCGCCGAGTGTGCCGCGCGCCAGCAGACGTTGCTGTTTTCCGCTACCAGTGGCGGCAACGCCATGCGCGAGGTGGTTGGCCAGGTGCTGCGTGATCCCCTGCTGCTGCAGCTCAATAGGGTTAGTGAGCTGAACGAGAATGTCGTTCAGCAGATCATCACGGCCGATGACCCGGCGCATAAGGAACGCCTGGTGCATTGGCTGCTGGGCAACGAGAGCTTCCAGAAGGCCATCATCTTTACCAATACCCGAGTCGCTGCCGACAGGCTGTATGGCCATTTGGTGGCAGCTGGCGTCAAGGCGTTCGTGCTGCATGGCGATAAGGACCAGAAAGAGCGCAAGCTGGCTATCGAACGGGTCAAGCAAGGCGGCATCAAGGTGTTGGTGGCGACCGACGTGGCTGCGCGCGGCCTGGATATCGAAGGGCTGGACCTGGTAATCAACTTCGATATGCCGCGCTCGGGCGATGAATATGTGCATCGCATCGGCCGTACGGGGCGTGCCGGTGCCGGCGGGATGGCGGTTTCACTGATCTGCCATACCGACTGGAATTTGATGTCGAGTATTGAGCGCTACCTCAAACAGCGCTTCGAGCGGCGCGTCATCAAGGAGCTTAAGGGCAGCTACCAGGGGCCGAAGAACGTTAAGGCGTCGGGCAAGGCAGCCGGCAGCAAGAAGAAAAAAGCTGACAAGAAGGACGCCAAGGGCAAGCCGGCCGCCAAGCGTAAGAGCGCGCCGCGTCCCGCCGGTAAACCCGCGCTGGTCAGTGACGACGGGCTGGCGCCGCTCAAGCGTCGTTTGCCGGCGGCTGACTGAATGGTCGGCGCTTGCTGGGCATCGTGGGTGCCCATGGTTTCTTCTGCACAGGGGGCTGCATGGCTCTGATTGGACGCTTTAACACACTGCAAGTCAGTAAATTTACCGATTTCGGGCTGTATCTGGATGCAGGTGCCGATGGCGAAATCCTCCTGCCCAAGCGCTATATTCCCAAGCAGGAGGCGTTGGAGGTAGGCGACTGGCTGAATGTCTTCGTCTATCTGGACAGTGAGGATCGGGTGATTGCCACCACGCAAAAGCCCAAGGTGCAGGTGGGTGGTTTTGCCAGCCTCAAGGTGGTGGAAATTAACTCGGTTGGCCTGTTCCTCGATTGGGGGCTGAGCAAGGATCTACTGCTGCCGCACTCCGAAGAAAAGCGCCCGTTGCAGGTGGGTGACTATGTGCTGGTGCACGTCTATCTGGACCCGCGCAGCCGGCGTATTACCGCGACGGCGCGCCTGGATCGGTTCCTCGACAACAGTCCGGCTACCTATCAGGTGGGCGAACAGGTCGAACTGCTGATTGCCGAGCGCACCGACCTGGGCTTCAAGGCGATCATCAACGAGCGCCATTGGGGGCTGCTGCACAAGAACGAACTGTTCCGCTTTGTACGCAGCGGCATGCGCGAGACGGGGTACATTCGTGAGGTGCGTGACGATGGCAAGATCAACCTGAGCCTGCAGCCGGTTGGCGCAGAGCAGCGTGATGTGCTTGCTGAGCGGATTGTCGAGGCTTTGCAGGCGGCGGGGGGCTTTCTGCCGCTGAGCGATAAGAGCCCGGCAGAGTTGATCAGCCAGCAGTTTTCGGTCAGCAAGGGCAATTTCAAGAAGGCCATTGGTGGCCTGTACAAGCGGGGCGTCATTCTGATCGGTGACGACGGTATCCGCCTGGCGCCCTGAGCGGGCGCCGGCGTGGGCGGTTACTTCTTGGCGAGGCTGATTTGTCGGCCGCTGGTCCAGGTCTGGCCGCTGACGCCACGATCGATTTGCTGGATCTCACCGCCAGCCTGTAGGAAGGCAGCAATCTGCGCCTCGATGGATTCACGGGTTTCCACGGCCGGGGCCGGTTTGCTTTTCTGGCTGGAACCTTTGACGCGCATGTAGCTCGCTCCTGCTGAGGTGGCGCCGGGGCGGCGCAGGGCTTTCCCCTGGAGGGTCTTCCAGGCCAGACGGGCACGTTGAACGCACACGCACCGCACAGGGTATGGCCTGCTGCAGACGCTAAATGGCGCGAGCAGCCGGTCACCATACGCGTTTGTCCACTGATTACCTAGTGCTTTCTGCCGAAGGGTCGTCCGTGCAGGCTACCAATAGCGCCTGGCGGACGATGGCGCCAAGATCCTCGCGCTTCACGAAGATGCCATCCAGCGCCAGCTTGGCGAGCCCATGCAGGCTGGCCCAGAGTAGCTGCGCTTGGCGCAGGCTATGCGCTGCACTTGCCCCTGGTCGTTGCGCGAACAGTTGGACGTACTGGCGAAAGCAGTCCTTGCCCAATCGCTGGAAACGCGCGGTATCAGGGTGCGTTGGGTCACTGTCGCGCCACAACAGGCTGCCGAACATCAGCTCGTACAATGCCGGTTGTTGCAGTGCAAAATCTAGGTAGTCCAGGCAAGCCAACAGCAGTGCTTCATCGCTGGGTATGCCGTCCTGTACATAGGTGCTCAGCTGTTCGCACATGCTGGAGAAACCCTGCGCAGCCAGGGCAGCCAGCAGGGCCTGTTTGTCGGTGAAGTGATGGTAGGGTGCGCTACGTGAGACGGCGCAGCGTTCTGCCAGTTGACGCAGGGACAGGCCGGAGATGCCTTGCTCGCGTAATAGTTGCAGACCACAGTCGAGCAGGCTCTGGCGCAGATTGCCATGATGGTAGGGGCTGGCGACGGTGGGCATGGCGTACCTGCAGCAAGGGTAACTTGACAGTGTCAGGATGGCGTCGCACCCTTGACGAGTCAACCTACCCGCAGCAGAGGATTGCCGCATGTCCTACCAGTGCTTCAACGTTACCCACCACGGCGCAATTGCCCATGTTCAGCTGAGTCGCCCGGAAGCACTCAACGCCATGAATGCGGCATTCTGGCTGGAGTTGCCACAGTGCATGCGCGATCTGGAAGCCAGCGGGCAGACGCGAGTCATCGTGATCTCTTCCACCGGCAAGCATTTCTCGGCAGGCATGGACTTGGCGGTATTCAGTAATCCGAAATCAGTGCCGATGGCAGGTGATCCGGGACGCATGGCAGAAAACCTGCGGCGTGTGGTTCTGCAGCTGCAGGATACCCTGAGTGCCCTGGAAGAGGTGCGCGTGCCGGTGCTGGTGGCGGTACATGGTGGTTGCATTGGCGGTGCGCTGGATATGGTGTGTGCTGCCGATAGCCGTTATTGCACGGCTGATGCCTATTTCACCATCAAGGAAACCGAGCTGGGCATGACCGCTGATGTCGGTACATTGCAGCGCCTGCCCAAGCTGATGCCGCAGGGTGTGGTGCGCGAGTTGGCCTATACGGGCCGCAAACTGGAGGCTGAAGAGGCCAAGGCGCTGGGCTTCGTCAATCAGGTGTACCCCAACCAGGAGGCCATGCTCGAAGGTGTTATGGCTATCGCCGCGCAGATTGCCGCCAACTCGCCGCTGGCCGTCACGGGCTGCAAGGAAATGCTCAATTACAGCCGTGATCACAGTGTGGCCGACAGCCTGAAGTACATGGCCACCTGGCAGGCTGGCATGTTCCGTCCGCATGACATGATGAAGACCTTCCAGGCCAAGGCGACCAAGAGCCAGGCACAGTTCGATGACTTGTTCCCGGTCAAGCCGCTGTTTGCTGAGTAATCACTCAGGCGTTGGCGAATGTCGCCGGGGCCTGGGCCTCGGCGATCACGCAGCGGTCGCGGCCGCTGTGCTTGGCGTTGTATAGCTGCTCGTCGGCACGGTGCAGCCAGCTCTCCCAGCTTTCCCCAGTCTCCAGAAGCGCACCGCCCATGGATACGCTGACGGACCCGCCGGGGCTGCGTAACTGCTCGCGCACACAGTAGAGCAAATGCTCTGCGGCGGCGTGCAGTCCCTTGCGGTCAGTGTCGGGCAGTAGCAGCAGAAACTCCTCTCCACCCAGGCGAAACAGGCGATCCTGCTTGCGCGAGCAGCGTCTGACCAGGCTGACGAAGTCTTGCAACACCTGATCGCCGGCGGCATGACCGAAGCGGTCGTTGATCTGCTTGAAATGGTCGAGATCAAGGGCCAGTACCGCGTGGCTGTGGCCATGGCGCATCTTGCTGGCCACTGCAATCTTGAGTTCCTCAGCCATTGAGCGACGATTACGTGCGCCGGTCAGGGGGTCCTTGCTGGCCAGGTGATGCAGGAGCTGGTGCTGGTGGCGTGTGCGGTAGGCGAACACGAAGGTCAGGGTGCTGGCCATCAGGCTGGTGACCAGAAAGGAAAGCATTTGATAAAGGCTTTCGAAGACGCTTTGCGGCTTCCACAGTTCATGCCCACAGAGGGTCAGCAGAACCACGGACATGGTGAGCAAGGCCTTGCCTGGCGTCACCATGAAGAAGTTGAAAAGGATCAGCGGATAGATCCAGAACAGCCCGTTGATGCCCAGGTCCAGGGTGATGAAGGTGGCGCCGGCCGAGAAGATGACCGAGAGCACAATGCCGGGCTTGATGGTGTCACCGCTGCGCCAGGCATAGAGCACGGCAAAGAAGGTGGACAGCACGATGACCGAGTCCCAGAGACCCACCAAGTAATTGCCGGTGCTCAGGCGATACACGGCATAGGGGCTGATGCCGACGATGCCGAGAATGCCCATCAGGGTGATGATCGATAACTGAAAGTCGTGACGCAGGCGCGACAACAGGCTGGGTAAATCCATGGCTTGGCGCCACTCTTTGTTATTGTTTGCTGCAAGGATGCCGGCAGATGGCCGCGATAGACAAGAGGAGGGGGCGTTAATGGCGGTTTTTTCCGGCAAATGGTCAGTTTTTCTCCAGCGTTTGCAGCTGTTGGTGGCGTTGGCCAGGGCGCCATTCCTGCTGTTGGCCTTGCCTTCGATTGGTTTGGCGATTGCCTGGTGCCAAACCCAGGCGGCTGCACCTGTGTCGTTTACAGATAGCTTGTTGGTGCTGCTGGCTGCCGTGGCTGCACAGGTGAGTGTGAATGCCTTCAATGAATACGAGGACTTCTGCAGCGGCCTCGATCAGCAGACTCGGCGTACCGCGTTCAGCGGTGGCAGTGGTGCCTTGCCGGCGCAGCCCCACCTTTTGCCCTGGGCGTTGTGGCTGGGATGCCTGAGCTTGCTGGTGGTGGCGTTGATCGGCATGTATTTCCTCCTGCAGCGCCCTGAGGCGTTCTGGGGATTGTTGTTGATTGGCGGCCTGGGGAGTGCGCTGATTCTGCTCTATACGCCTTTGCTGACCCGATATCCCTGGCTGTGCCTGGTAGCACCCGGCCTGTCCTTTGGCCCGTTGATGGTGGCGGGGGGTGTACTGGCGCTGGGAGGGGCAGTGAGCTTGCCGCTCATGTTATTGGCGCTGGTGCCGTTTTTTCTCAGCAACAACCTGCTCTTGCTCAATCAGTTTCCGGATATCGAGGCTGATCGCCTGGTGGGACGACGTACCCTGCCGATGCTGCTCAGCCAGCAACAGGCTCTGGCCTTGCTGCTGGTGCAGTGGCTGGCTCCGCTACTGTTGACCAGCCTGCTGGTGATTTGGGGCGTCTTGCCAGGTACTTGTTTGCTGGTCTGGCTCGCTTCGCCATTGATCGTCTATCTATGGTTTGGCTGTCGCCGTGCAGCGTTGCAGATGCCGGCATTGCTGCCCTGGCTGGCCTGTAATGTGTTGCTGGCGTTGCTGCTGCCGGTCCTTTTGCTGGTGGGCTGGCTGGCTGAGGCTGATTGGCTGCGTTGATACCAATCACCTGAGTTATGCCTGCGGCTGGCTCAGTCCAGATCGAAGCGACGTGCCTCGCGCTGCAGTTGATAGACGAAGCGCTCGACATTGCGCTGCTCCAGGCCGCTCATGCGGAAAAAGCGCGCGCCCAGAAAGGTGCAGTTGTGCTTCTCGTCAAACTGCACATGGCGTGCTTCTAGGGATAGGGTCAGCACACCAAATGGCAGCTTGGCTGAAAAGTTCTCGTAGACCTGGCCTGCTTGCAGGCGGCTACTGACATCGCCAGGGAAGCTCAGGCGACAGCCGGTGGCTGAGATGTCCTGAAGTTTGCCTTGCAGCGCGATGCTCAGCGTTTTTCCGGACAAGCTGACGCTCACCTGATCGGCTAGCTTCAAGGCCGCTCGGTAAGCACCGCGACGCTGGTGGTAGGTGATTTCTTCGGGAAATGGCAGCCAATAGCAGCGTGCGCCGTCCAGTTCGCTAATTTTTACCGGTTGCTCACATTGCCAGGCAATCCGTACCCCTTCGTGGAACCCTTCGATGTGAAAGGCTTCCTGATTGGCCAGAAGACGTTCCCCGTCATTGGGGATCAGCTCATCGAGGGCAATGCGCTTGCGCTCCAGATCCACGGCGACCAGAAATGTCTGGAAGCGCTGTTGGCGCTCGACGAAGCGCAGGATCAGCGGTGTGTGATTCTGTTGTAGTTGACGCAGGTTGGCATTGATCTCGACAGCTGTTTTCAGTTGGCGAGGAGGCTGTGGGCCGGCTTCATCGTTGAAAGGGGAGGACACTGCGGGCGGGTCTCCAGGCGCATCGGTGGCGCACGTTGAATGGCACTCCGGGCGTGCCCTTGGCGCTGATTATCGTTTTAGGCCTGACTGAGCGGGCGTTGTTGCGCGATTCTAGCGGTGGCGCCGCGACTGTCATAGAGGCTGGGCGTTTCTGCGCCCCGTAAAATGCCCAGTAGACTACCGACGCTGGCCTGATTGGCATTGATCAGGCGCCCGTTGCGTAGGTTGGCTTGGCGGCACTGCTCAAGCTGCTGTTCGAGCTGTTGGCTGGCTTTATCCAGGTCTTCGGCCTGTGCGTGTCCCGCCAGGTAGGCGTTCCAGCCGGTAGCGTCGGGGCTATGTCCGAGGCTGTGCAGGGTTTGGCTGCGTACTTGCGCATTCTGGCTTAGGGTAGCCAGCAAGGGTTGTTTGCTGCCGAGCAGTTTCTCCAGCAGGTGCAGGTCGCGTGCCTGCAGTGCTGCGAATTCCTCGTCAAGAAGCGCCAGCAATTGCTGGCTGGTCTGCAGGTCCTCGTGGAGTAACTGCAGCAAAGAGGCGTCTGGCATGGGCGTGCTCTGGGAGTTGGCGTCCAAGGGGCTCCCAGCGCGGCATGAGCTTAGCGCTGGGATTCGAAATTCAGCAGTTTGCTGGCAATGCGCTGATTGTCGATCTGGTAGCTACCATCAGCAATGGCCTGCTTCAACTTGTTAACGCGTTCTTTGTCTACGCTCGGCAGGTCACGCAACTTGTCGGTGATCTTTTGCAATTGCTGGGCATCCTTGCTCAGTTGCACGGACTCGCCGGCACGCGCAGCTTGGTCGGCATTGTTCGACTGAGGCTGGTTTAGGGTGCTTGCAGCCGGCGATACAGACTCGCTACGGCCGCTCTGGGTGCCGCTCGTCCGCCCGTTGTTGTTCGGGTTGGCGGCGTTATTGAGCCGGTTGAAGTCGATAACCATGATGCAAAACCTCGGACAGTATCTGGACGCTTGCCTGTTTTTCGGCTGCTTTCGATAAAACTTTAGAAGAAAAAATGTCTATTGGCTCACGCGGCATTGTCGTTTCTACATGCCGGCTTCCACCTGTCCCGGCCCGGTTACACGTGCGCGGATAATACGCTCGGAGCGCAGGTTGCGCACGCGGATCTGTTGGCCAACGGCGCCGTCGGATAGCGCTTCGCCAGGCATCTTTACCTTGATGCTGCCTGTGCCGGCACTGATGACCACGTGTTCGCCCTTGCGTACGGCCTCTGCCTGCTGCAAATGACTGGGTGTCAAAATCTGGTTAGCCCCCAGATTGCGGGTGAGTTTTTGGCCAATCACTTGTTGTGTCTCGGTAATGAAGCCCTGGCGTAGCAGGCTGACATCCTGTTCAACCAGGCTGATGTCGCTGGCTTGTACTAGGCTGTTGCGTTGCAGGGGGTGCACAAGCGTGACTACGGGCTGGTAAAGACGTACGTGGGCGGGCACGAGGAGGGCCCAAGGGGTAGTGCCTGTGCAGCGAACGCGCAGGCTCAGGCGCCCGATTGGGTGCCCTTGGCCCTGCAGGCTGAATTCCAGTGGCCGAGTGCATTCGGCCAAACGCAGGCGTGGGTCAAGGCGGCTGATTTCGACCTCATGGCGGCCCTGGATACTGCTACGCTGCAAATGAGCGCTGACCAGCTCCTCAAGAAATTGCTGGCTGGCGCCGATAAGCTGTTCGGGCCCGATACTTTGGCTCTGTGCGACAGAGTGGCAGGCCCCGAATAAAGCAGGTAAAAGAAGTACCCAATGGCAGCGCAATGCCAAGTGGCGTCGGAAAGTCGTCATCGTTGCGTTCATAACACTTTATAAAGCAAGGCTCGTGCCGCACTGCTAGCATTGCCAGTGCGTCCGATGACTGAAACAAGGAGTCTGGGCATGGCCGGTGTATTGGATTCGGTTAACCAGCGTACTCAACTGGTGGGGCAGAACCGCCTGGAGCTGCTGTTGTTTCGTCTGGACAGTCCGCAGCTGTATGGCATCAACGTGTTCAAGGTGAAGGAGGTGTTGCAATGCCCCAAACTCACCATCATGCCCAAATCCAGTCCGGTCGTACGAGGTGTGGCGAACATCCGTGGGGGGACTATCCCGATTCTTGACTTGTCCATGGCGACAGGTCGGGCAGGTCTGTCGGATCTGAAGAACAGCTTTGTGATCATCACTGAGTACAACAGCAAGATTCAGGGCTTTCTGGTTCGCTCGGTGGAACGCATCATCAACATGAACTGGGAAGAAATTCATCCGCCGCCCAAGGGAACAGGGCGTGACCACTACCTGACGGCAGTAACACGTGTTGACAATCAACTGGTCGAGATCATCGACGTCGAGAAGATTCTGGCGGAGGTAGCACCCACCTCGGAAGTGATTTCCGAGGGTGTGATCGATGTGGATACGCAGGCCAAGGCAGTCAGCAAGAAGGTGCTTATCTGCGACGATTCTTCGGTGGCGCGCAAGCAGGTTATCCGTTGCCTGGAAACGGTAGGTGTCGAGGTGATAGCGCTCAACGATGGTCGTCAGGCTTATGACTATCTGATGCAGATGGCTGCGCAGGGCAAGCAGGTCGATGAAGAGCTGCTGATGCTGATTTCCGATATCGAGATGCCGGAAATGGACGGCTATACACTGACTGCGGAAATTCGTAGTGATCCGCGTCTGCAGAAAATGCATATCATCCTGCATACTTCGCTGTCCGGCGTGTTTAATCAGGCAATGGTGAAGAAAGTAGGTGCCGATGATTTTCTGGCCAAGTTCCGTCCTGATGAATTGGCGGCGCGCGTAGTGGACAGGATCAAGGCAGTAGAAGCTAGCTGAGGGCTTGGCCCTCAGCTTATTTTTTGACGGTAGAGGCGGCGCGCGTGTCTTCGGGCAATTTGGATTTTGAGCAGTTCCGGGTGTTCCTGGAAAAAACCTGCGGGATATTGCTGGGTAGCAACAAGCAATACCTGGTTTCCAGTCGTCTCAACAAATTGATGGAGCAGAACAATATCAAGACCTTGGGTGAGCTGGTTCAGCGCATCCAGAGTCAGCCGCGTGGTGGTTTGCGTGAGCAGGTGGTGGACGCGATGACCACCAATGAAACGCTGTGGTTTCGTGATACCTATCCCTTTGAAGTACTGAAGTCGCGTGTGCTGCCCGAGCTGATCAAGGCTAATCCGGGGCAGCGTTTGCGGATCTGGTCGGCAGCCAGCTCTTCCGGTCAGGAGCCGTTCTCGCTGTCGATGGCTATTGATGAGTTTGAACGCAGCAACCTTGGGCAGCTCAAGTCTGGTGTGCAGATTGTCGCGACTGACCTTTCGGCGTCCATGCTCACAGCCTGCAAGGCAGGAGAGTACGACAGCCTGGCGATGGGGCGCGGGCTTTCGCAAGAGCGCCTGCAGCGTTATTTTGACCCTAAGGGGCCTGGCCGCTGGGTGGTCAAGCCGGCGATTCGTAACCGTGTCGAATTCCGTATGCTCAATCTGTTGGACAGTTATGCGAGCCTCGGCAAGTTCGATATCGTGTTTTGCCGCAATGTGCTGATCTACTTCTCGGCTGAGGTCAAGAAGGACATCCTCACGCGTATTCATGCCACTCTCAAGCCCGGCGGCTATCTGTTCCTCGGGGCTTCCGAGGCGCTCAACGGTCTGCCTGATCTGTACCAGATGGTGCAGTGCAGCCCGGGCATCATCTACAAGGTCAAGTAGCGCCCGCTATGGACCCGCGGGCCCCGCGGGTCGCCTTGTCATGGTCATGCATGCTCAGGCGTGGCCGTCATTTTTTCGACGCCTTCTGTTTTTTGTCTGCCGGTTAATGACGCCTGTCTTGGGGTGTCTTGTCTGCTGTGTGGGCGGAGCGCCCGGTGCAGCGGGCTTGTAGCGGCTGTCGCGAGCGGCATGGTGGCTTGCCATCAGCGGCAAAAAACTACCGCCTAGTCGCTCTTTGCCTTCCTGAGTTTTTATATCTTATTGATTTATAAGATTATTATCTTTGTGGCACGCACTTTGCTTTTTTGTTGCTGACCAATTAGGTGTGGGCGAGGGCCTGACCATGAGCATCAGTTTCGATCGAGCACTGGGTATTCATCAGCACGCGCTGGGCTTTCGCTCTCAGCGCGCAGAGGTGCTGGCCAACAACATTGCCAACGCGGATACCCCAAATTTCAAGGCGCGTGACCTGGATTTTGCCGCTGTACTGGCTGAGCAGCAGTCTGGGGCCTCCCAAGGCGTGTCTTTAGCGCGTACCAGCAACCGGCACATTGCCGGAGAGGGCCTTGCTATGGGGGATGCTGCGTTGCGCTATACCACGCCGCACCATCCTTCCATTGATCAGAACACAGTGGATGTCCAGCAGGAGCAGGCCAAGTACGCGGAGAACGCGGTGCAGTTCCAGGCCAGCTTTACCATGCTCAACAGCAAGTTCAAGGGGCTGATGTCGGCCCTGCGCGGCGAATAAGGAGAACGATAAATGTCTCTGTCCAGTGTATTCAACATTGCCGGAAGTGGCATGAGCGCGCAAAGCACGCGCCTCAATACAATCTCCAGCAATATCGCCAATGCCGAAACGGTATCGTCCAGCATTGATCAGACTTACCGTGCCCGTCATCCGGTCTTTGCCACGGTGTTCCAGCAGGCTCAGGGTGGTGGCGGTTCGCTATTTGCTGATCAGGACCAGGCGGGAGCTGGCGTTCAGGTGCTGGGTATTGTCGAAGACCAGAGCACGCTCATGCCGCGCTATGAGCCCAATCATCCGATGGCCGATGAGGCGGGCTATGTCTATTACCCCAACGTCAATGTCGTTGAGGAAATGGCCGACATGATTTCGGCCAGTCGCGCTTACCAGACCAACGTGGAAATGATGAACACCGCCAAGCAGATGATGCAGCGGGTTCTGACCTTGGGCCAGTAAGGCAAGGAGTAGGCAGATGAGCACGGTTGGCGCGGCAGGATCGGTGCTGGAGAAGTACCAGATCAAGAATGAAAGCAACTCCAGCAAGGAACTGGGCAAGAACCAGTTTCTCGAGCTGCTGGTTGCTCAGTTGAACAACCAGAACCCCCTGGAGCCGCAGGGTAATGGCGAATTTATTGCCCAGTTGGCGCAGTTCAGCCAGGTCGAAGGCATCGAGAAGCTTAATAGCAGCATGGGCTCATTGCTGTCCGGCTATCAGTCCTCGCAGGCCCTGCAGGCGTCTTCGCTGGTGGGGCGCAAGGTGATAGTACCGACCGACAAGGCGCTGGTAGATACCAGTGAAAGCTTCAAGGCCAGTGCCGTTTTGCCGGTAAGCAGCAATAACGTGTTCGTCAACGTGTATGACAATGCCGGCAGCCTGGTTAATCGTATCAACCTGGGTCAACAGCCGGCGGGCAATGTCAGCTTCATTTGGGATGGCAAGAATGCCAAAGGCGAGCTGATGCCGCCGGGAACCTACAAGTTCGAAGCCCAGGCTACGGTCGGTAACGAGAACAAAGGCCTTTACACCATGCTGCCGGCCAATGTCGACAGCGTTGTACTGCCGCAAAACGGCGGCGAACTCATGTTGAACCTGGCAGGCATTGGCAGTATCGGCCTGTCCAAGGTGCAGATCATCGGTCAGTAAGCGCCGCTCGCGGCAAAGGAGACGAAGATGTCTTTCAATATCGGTCTCAGCGGCCTGCGTGCTGCCACCAAAGACCTCAACGTTACGGGCAACAACATTGCCAACGCCGGTACCGTTGGTTTCAAACAGTCGCGTGCCGAGTTCGCTGATGTGTATGCGTCCTCGGTGTTGGGTACGGGCAAGAACCCGCAAGGCAGTGGTGTATTGCTGGCGGATGTGTCGCAACTGTTCAATCAGGGCAACATCAACTACACGCAGAATGCGCTTGACCTGGCGATCAACGGCAACGGTTTCTTCCAGGTCAGCAACAACGGTGCCTTGAGCTATACCCGTGCCGGGTACTTCGGAACCGATAAGGATGGTTTCCTGGTCGATAATTTTGGCTACAACCTGCAGGGCTATACGGTCGACGCCAATGGCGTACTGCAACCTGGGGTCGTGGGTAATCTGCAGATTCGTACGGCTAGCCAGGATCCTCGGCCTACCTCGAGCATCGAGCAGGTTTACAACCTCAACTCGACCAATACCGTGCCGGTCAATGCCCCCTTCCGAGCGGATGATCCGACCACCTACAACTCATCAACCTCGCTGAACATTTACGACTCCCAGGGTAATGCGCACGTTTTTACCCAGTATTTCGTCAAGACCGGGCCGAATAACTGGACGATGAACGTGCTGATCGACGGAGCACATCCCTTGGCTGGCGCACCCAACCTTGCTGCCACCACGGCAGCGGCAGGTGGTGCGGCACCGGCTGCCGTATTGGCTGCTGCGCTGGGCACGCTGGATCCCGCTTCCGACTTCTATGCCGACATGAATACCGAGGTCAGTGCCTTGCTGGCCTCCGCGCCGCCGCCTAGTGCAGCAGATGTGGCAGCAGCTGTGGCCCGCGTAGGTGCCCAGTCGCCTATTAGTGCCAACCTGGCTTTTGACGCCGTGGGTCGTTTGCAGCCGATTACCGGTGTGTATGACCCCAATGCCGTGCCGGCCACGCCGCCAGATGCCAATGACTTCTGGCAGTTGAATGCCGATGGCACGCTCAATCTCCGCCAGTGGACCCCCGCTAACCTCAACAATGGTACGCCCGCCGTGCCGGTGGCAAACGGTGCCAATGCCAATGTGGAGGGGGTGAATCTGGATATGCGTAATGCTACGCAATTTGCCAGCGCCTTTGCCGTCAACCGGGTGAGTCAGGATGGCTACACCACCGGCGAGTTGGCTGGATTGGAAATTGCTGAAACGGGCGAAGTGTTTGCGCGCTATACCAACGGCCAGTCGATGATTCAGGGGCAGATCATTTTGGCCAACTTTGCCAATGTGCAGGGGCTGACGCCGGTAGGTAAAACCCAGTGGGTGCAATCCTTCGAGTCAGGTGAGCCGGTGCGTAACCCACCTGCCACCGGTACGCTGGGGGCTTTGCAGGCTGGCGCGCTGGAAGACTCCAACGTCGAGTTGTCGGATCAGCTGGTCAATCTGATCGTGGCGCAACGGAACTACCAAGCCAATGCCAAGACCATCGAAACCGAGAGTGCGGTTACCCAGACCATTCTCAACATCCGCTAGTGACTGACAGACGCTCGCCAGCGTTTCGCCGCAGGGTGGAATGCTGGCGAGTGTCTGTTTGTATGCGCCGGCAAAAGTCGCTTGCCGCCGCCGGCATTCTGTCGCCGCTTGTCTTTTCAGATTTTCCTTTGCTTTATTTATTTTTCTTTTAAATCAATAGCTTATTTTTATTTAAAAGAATGGCATGACTTGTGCATTTGTTTGCTCATCCCTTTCTTGGCCGAGGCCTGCAGCGGAGATCAGACATGGACAAGATGCTCTATATCGCCATGACCGGCGCCAGTCAGAACACCCTGGCTCAGCGCGCCCACGCCAATAACCTGGCGAACATATCCACCAGTGGTTTTCGCCGTGATTTCGAGCAGGCCCGCTCCATGCCGGTGTTTGGCGAAAGTCTGCCGGCGCGTGCCTATGCTATGAGCGAACGTCCCGGCACCGACTTTACGCCGGGCAGCCTGCAGGAAACCGGGCGAGACCTGGACGTGGCGGTGGAAGGGCAGGGCTGGATTGCCGTACAGGCTGCCGATGGCAGCGAAGCTTACGTGCGTACGGCCAGTCTGCAGATCGATGCGCTCGGTCAGTTGCGTACCAGTGCCGGTCTGCCGGTGCTGGGCAACGCCGGGCCGATCCTGGTGCCGCCGGAGGAGAAGGTCGAAATCGGCCAGGACGGCACGCTGAGTATTCGTGCCTTGGGTGAAGCGCCCAATGTGCTGGCCGAGGTCGACCGGATCAAGCTGGTCAACCCCGATCCCAAGCAGTTGGAGAAAGGCGTTGATGGCCTGATCCGCGTCAAGGGCGCGACCCAGCCGCAGGATGCCGACGCCAATGTGCGCATGGTGTCGGGCTTCGTCGAGTCGAGCAACGTCAATGCGGTCGATGAAATGACCTCCATGCTGTCGCTGGCGCGACAGTTCGAACTGCACGTGAAGATGATGCGTACCGCCGAGGACAATGCCGCGGCTATGGCACGGGTCATGCAACTGAGCTGATGAGTAGATAAGGGCGTCATGAATCCGACGCCCGAGGAGAGTAACCATGCTTCCGGCACTGTGGGTCAGCAAGACCGGTCTGTCCGCCCAGGACATGAACCTGACGACCATTTCCAACAACCTGGCCAACGTCTCGACCACGGGTTTCAAGCGTGATCGTGCCGAGTTCGAGGATCTGCTGTACCAGATTCGTCGCCAACCAGGTGGCCAGTCCAGTCAGGACAGCCAGTTGCCCAGCGGCTTGCAGCTGGGTACCGGGGTGCGCATCGTCGGTACGCAGAAGATCTTCACGGCCGGCAGCCTGCAGACCACCGAGCAGCCGCTGGACATGGCGATCAATGGCCGCGGTTTCTTCCAGGTGCTGCTGCCCGATGGCACGGTGTCCTACACCCGTGACGGCAGCTTCCACCTCAACTCCGACGGCCAGCTGGTGACCTCCAACGGCTTTGCCCTGGAGCCGGCCATCGTGCTGCCGCCCGAGGTGCAGACCTTCATGGTCGGTGAAGACGGCACGGTGTCGGTGACCACCTTTGGCGATCCACAGCCGCAGGTGATCGGCAATATCCAGACGGCCGACTTCATCAATCCGGCGGGCCTGCAGGCGATCGGCAACAACCTGTTCCTGGAGACCGGCGCCAGTGGTGCACCGCAGGTCGGTACGCCGGGTCTGACCGGATTGGGCACGGTGCTGCAGAACACCCTGGAAAACTCCAACGTCAGTGTGGTGGAAGAGATGGTTAACATGATCACCACCCAGCGCGCTTACGAGATGAACTCCAAGGTGGTGTCCACCGCGGATCAGATGCTCTCGTTCATCACCCAGCAACTCTGAGTCTTGAGGTGATTGTCATGCCTGCCGCCAAATTGCTGTCGCTGTTGAGCTTGAGCCTGCTGCTGGCCGCCTGTGTGGCGTCGCAGCCCAAGCCGGATGACCCCTACTATGCCCCGGTGATGCCGCGTACCCCGCTGCCACCAGCGCAGAACAGTGGTGCCATCTACCAGGCGGGCTTCGAGACCAACCTGTATGACGATCGCAAGGCGTTCCGGGTAGGCGACATCATCACCATCACCCTCAACGAGCGGACCCAGGCCAGCAAGAACGCCAATGCCCAGTTGTCCAAGGACAGCAACACCAACATGGGGGTGACCTCGCTGTTCGGTGGTGGGGTGTCCCTGGCCAACCCGCTGCAGGGAAGCCTCAATCCGCTGCAGGCTGACGATCTGACGCTGGGCGTGGAGTACGGCGGTACGCGCAGCACCAAGGGCGACAGCAAGGCGGCACAGGGCAACAGCCTGAGCGGCTCGATCACCGTCACCGTGGCCGAAGTCATGCCCAACGGCATCCTCATGGTGCGCGGCGAGAAGTGGATGACCCTGAATACCGGGGATGAGCTGGTGCGCATTGCCGGTCTGGTGCGTGCTGACGACATCGCCACGGACAACACCGTAGCGTCGACCCGTATTGCCAACGCGCGGATTACCTACTCGGGCACCGGCTCGTTTGCTGACGCCAGCCAGCCGGGTTGGCTGGATCGTTTCTTCATGAGCCCGATGTGGCCGTTCTGACAAGGTGGCAGTGATGAATCCGTGCAGCTTCCATTCCCGTACTGCCTACAGCCTGGTGGCCGTACTTGGCCTGCTCTGGCTGATGCTTGCCGCACCCGTGCAGGCGGCGCGTCTCAAGGATCTGGCCAGCATCCAGGGTGTGCGCAGCAACCAGTTGATCGGCTACGGCCTGGTCGTCGGCTTGAATGGCACGGGTGACCAGACCACCCAGACGCCCTTCACCCTGCAGACCTTCAACAACATGCTGGCACAGTTCGGTATCAAGGTGCCGGCCGGCAGTGGCAACGTGCAACTGAAGAACGTCGCGGCGGTATCGGTGCATGCCGAGCTGCCGGCTTTTGCCAAGCCCGGGCAGACCATCGATATCACCGTGTCGTCGATCGGCAATGCCAAGAGCCTGCGCGGTGGCAGCCTGCTGCTGACGCCGCTGAAGGGCATCGATGGCAACGTCTATGCGGTGGCCCAGGGTAACCTGGTGGTCGGTGGCTTCGACGCCCAGGGTGGCGATGGTTCGCGGATCACCGTCAACGTACCGTCCGCCGGGCGTATTCCTTCCGGGGCCACGGTGGAGCGTGCGGTGCCGAGTGGCTTTGACCAGGGCAACAGCCTGGTGCTCAACCTCAACCGTCCGGATTTCACCACTGCCAAGAATATCGTCGATACCCTCAACGAACTGCTCGGCCCGGGCGTGGCCCGGGCGCTGGATGGCGCGTCGATCAGTGTCAGCGCACCGGCCGACCCCGGACAGCGCGTCGATTACCTGTCGATCATCGAAAACCTGGATGTCGAGGTGGGCCAGGCAGTGGCCAAGGTGATCATCAATTCGCGCACCGGGACCATCGTCATCGGCCAGAACGTCAAGGTTCAGCCGGCGGCGGTGACCCACGGCAGCCTGACCGTGACCATCACCGAAGATCCGATTGTCAGCCAGCCCGAGGCGCTGTCCGGTGGTGAAACCGCGGTGGTGCCGCGCTCGCGGGTGAATGCCGAGCAGGAGGCGCGGCCTATGTTCAAGTTTGGCCCGGGTACGACCCTCGATGAGATCGTCCGGGCAGTCAACCAGGTAGGCGCAGCGCCTTCCGACCTGATGGCGATTCTCGAAGCCCTCAAGCAGGCCGGCGCACTGCAGGCCGATCTGATCGTGATCTGAGGAGGCGGCCATGCAAGCGCGCACGTCCGGCATCGACTCCGGTGCATACAGCGACCTCAACCGCCTGGGCCAGTACAAGGTGGGGGGCGACAGCGAAGCCAATATTCAAAAGGCCGCGCAGGAGTTCGAGTCGCTGTTCATCAACCAGATGCTCAAGGCCATGCGTGCCGGCAACGAGGTATTTGCCGAAGGCAACTTCCTCAACAGCAGCGAGAGCAAGACTTACCAGGATATGCATGACCAGCAACTGTCGGTGACCCTGGCCAAGGAGGGCGGCATTGGCCTGGCCGATGTACTGGTGCGGCAGATGAGCAAGCTCAAGGAACGTGCCAGCCGGCCCAATCCCTTTGCTCAAGAAGGCTCGGCAGGCGTGCCGCCGGCAGTAACCGTCAGCCAGATGAATACCCCGAGCGCCTGGCCCAGTTCGCCACAGGCCGCGCTGAACAGCCGTCTGCCGGCTGCCGGCGAGGCCGCCCGCGACGACTCGCGGCTGCTTAACCAGCGCCGCCTGGCCCTGCCAGGACGCGGCAGTGAGCGTTTGCAGGTCGCCATGGATGCGGCACAGCCCCCACAATTGGCGGCGCGTGACTGGGTGCCTGCGCGCAGTTATGCGGCACCTGCTGAACGCCCCTTGCAGACGCAGGGCAGCCAGGTGCTCAACTTCGATACGCCAGCCGATTTCGTAGCCAGCCTGATGCCTATGGCCGAGCAGGCCGCTGCCAAGATAGGTGTCGACCCACGCTATCTGGTGGCGCAGGCAGCGTTGGAAACTGGCTGGGGCAAGTCGATCATCAAACAGGGCGGGGAAAGCAGCCATAACCTGTTCGGTATCAAGTCGCACGGCTGGAAGGGCGCTTCCGCTTCGGTGATGACCACCGAGTACTACAATGGCCAGGCGATCAAGGAGCGCGCCAGCTTCCGTAGCTACGACTCGCTGGCGCAGAGCTTCGATGACTATGTGACTTTCCTGCAAAGCAACGGACGTTATCGTACCGCCCTGCAGCAGACCGCCAATCCCGAACAGTTCATGCGTGAGCTGCAGCGGGCAGGCTATGCCACCGACCCGCAGTATGCGCGCAAGGTCAACCAGATCGCCCGCCAACTGGACACCTACCAGCGGGTAGCCGATGCCAGCCGCCCGACGGCACAACAGCGGACCTAAGCCATGGCAGACCTTCTCAATATTGGCCTTTCCGGCCTGGCCGCCAACAAGACGTCGCTGACGGTTACCGGCCACAACATCAGCAACGTCAATACGCCTGGTTTTAGCCGTCAGGACACCGTGCAAGCTACTCGCGTGCCGCAGTTCAGTGGTTCGGGCTATATCGGCTCCGGGACCACCCTGGTCGATATCCGTCGCAGCTACAGCGAGTTCCTGAGTACCCAGCTGCGCAGCAGCACGGCACTCAATAGTGACGTGAAGTCCTACAAAAGTCAGATCGAGCAGCTGGATTCGCTGCTGGCCGGCAATACCACCGGCATTACGCCGTCGCTGCAACAGTTCTTCTCCTCGTTGCAGACGGCTGCGGAAGATCCCGCCAATATTCCGGCACGACAGCTGGTGCTGTCCGAGGCCGAAGGCCTGGCACGGCGTTTCAATACCATCTATGACCGCCTGGCCAGCCAGAACGAATTCATCAACAAGCAGATGCAGGTCACGACCGAGCAGATCAATCGGCTTGCCGGTTCGATCGGTCAGCTGAACGATGCCATTGCCGTGGCCGCTGCCAATGGGGCGGCACCCAATGACCTGCTGGATGCCCGCGAAGAAGCAGTTCGCCAGCTGTCGACCTATATCGGTGTGACCGTGGTGCCGCAGGATGACAACACCTACAACCTGTTTATCGGCAGTGGCCAGCCCTTGGTGGTTGGCAATACGGTGAGCAAGCTGGAGGCGGTGATTGGTCGTGGTGATCCAACCCGCTTCGAGATTGACTTTGTCAGTGGCTCCTCGCGGCAGGCGGTGACCACCCAGCTATCCGGCGGTGAATTGGGCGGATTGATTCGTTATCGTGAAGAGGTGCTGGATGCCACGCTCAACAGCGTAGGCCGTTTGGCTATCGCCATGAACAGCGAAATCAACGCCCAGTTGGGCCAGGGGCTCGACCTCAAGGGTAATGTCGGGGTCAAGGATAATGGGGTGGCGCTGTTCAATAACCTGAATGACGCGCAGCTGGCTGATCTGCGGGCGCGGCCGTATGCCGACAACATTTCGAGCGTGGATGCCTCGGTGAGTATCCGTGATAGCCAGTTGCTGACTGCCAGCGACTATCGCCTGGAGTATCACGGGGTTTCCGCGCCTGCCGGCTATACCGCACGGCGCCTCAGTGACAATGCAGTGATGACGGTCAGCGCGGATGGTGCGGGCGGATTGCGTCTGAGTGATGACAATGGCGTGGATCAGGGCATTACCGTCAACCTGACGGGCACCCCCAATGCCGGTGATCGTTTTCTCCTGCAACCGACGCGACGTGGCGCGGCGGATATCAGCAGCGTGCTGGATCAACCCGATCAGCTGGCATTTGCTGCGCCGCTGCGTAGCCAGGCCAATCTGCAGAATGCCGGTAATGGCGTGATCGGTCAGCCAAACGTGACCCTGGTGATCGATCCGGCCAGCCTGCCGCAGCAGAACTTCGTTTCCGACCCGCTGCGCCTGCAGAACCTGCAGGCGTTGGGCAGTATCGAATTGCGTTTCAACCAGGCGACCAATCAGCTGGAGTTTGTCACGCCGCTGCCTGCCGGGGTCAGTATTACCAGCGTGCCACAAACCTCGCCCCCTCCGCCGGCAGCTCCAGCCCCGGCGCCTACACCGATTACCGGGTTGAACGTGACCCCCGGGCAAAGCAATAACCTCAGTTATGCGATTGTGGTGACCAGCGGTGGGGTAACCCAGAGCTATACCGTCGAACAAACCTTCAGTGGTCGCCCGGTCGAGGGAGATCGTTTCAGTGTGGGGCAGAACCTCAGTGGCGTTTCGGACAACCGTAATGCTCTGCGTCTCGTCGACCTGCAGAATGCTCAGGTGGTGGGTGTCAGCTCCGGGCCCAATGGTCTGGTGGCCGGGGTTAGTTTTACCGATGGTTATGGCGATCTGGTGGAACGCGTCGGTACGCTGACTGCCCAGGCGCGGATCGACGATACCGCTACCAGTGCGATTCTCAAGCAGGCGACGGACAATCGCGATTCGCTGTCAGCGGTCAACCTGGATGAAGAGGCAGCCAACCTGATCAAGTTTCAGCAGTATTACCAGGCTTCGGCGCAAATCATTCAAGTTGCGCGCAGCCTGTTCGATACCCTGATCGGGACCTTCAGGTAAGCGCCGGACGAATTAGGTGAAGACTGGCTGTTGGTTGGCCAGTCGATACAGCGGCAAGCCCACTCTTGGACTTGTTGAAGTGGACGGGAGGCAGACTCCCATGGCGACAAGAGGCTTTCTATGCGCATCTCAACCTTGCAGGCATTCAGCAATGGCGTGACGGGGCTGCAGCGCAACTATGCCAATGCGGCGCGTACCCAGGAGCAGATCAGCACGGGCAACCGGATCCTGACCCCGGCCGATGATCCGGTAGCTTCGGTACGCCTGCTACAGCTGGAACAACAGCAGAATGTGCTGACCCAGTACAGCGATAACCTGACTGCCGCCAAGAACAGTTTGACCCAGGAGGAAATCTCCCTCAGCTCGGCCAATACCATCCTGCAGCGTGTGCGGGAGCTGACTGTGCAGGCCGGTAATGGCGCACTGAGCAGCAAGGATCGCGCCTCTATTGCCGCAGAACTGCAGGAGCGCGAGGATGAGTTGCTGGGCTTGATGAACACCCGCAATGCCCGCGGTGAGTACCTGTTTGCCGGCTTCCAGGGTAAAACCCAGCCGTTTGTCCGGCAGGCTGACGGCAGTTATGCGTATCAGGGAGATGAAGGGCAGCGCAAGATCCAGATCGCCAGCTCGTTGGATATTCCCATCAGTGACAACGGCAAGAAGACCTTCGTCAATATCACCGATGCCGGGCGTCTGCAATTGGCTCCGCCCGGGGCGCCGGGTTTGCCAGGGCTGCGCGTCAGTACACCGCTGGTACAGGATGAAGTGGCATTTTCCTCGACGCCGGCATTCCCTGCCAATGGCATAGAAATCCGTTTCGATACGGTTGATCCGCGCAGCTATGAGGTTCACGCGATCCCTTCTACGGGGCCTCTGGCGACCGGTACTGTGGAGGAGGATCCGGTCAAGGCCAACAAGCTGGTGTTCCGTGGCGTTGTAGTGAATTTCGATGGTACTCCGGCAGGTGGTGAAACCGTCCAGGTGGTAGCGCGCCAGGTCGGAGGTGTTGATGTGCAGAAACAGGGGGTGCTGGATACCATTGCCCAGCTGCGCCAGGTGCTGCTACAGGCCCCTGATTCCCCGGAAGGAAACCTGCAGGTGCGTGATGCGGTGGCCCTTGGCCTGACCAATCTCGACCATGCCATGGTGACGCTCGATGGTGTCCGTGGGGAAATCGGTGCACGCCTGAACATTGTGGAAACCACGCAGACCGACAACGAGGATGTGACCTTGGTCAACAAGGGAATCCAGGCTCAGTTGCGTGAGCTGGACTACGCCGAGGCCCTGTCTCGCTTGTCTTTCGAAACCATCATTCTGGAAGCGGCACAGCAGAGCTATGTGAAGATTGCCGGATTGAGCTTATTCAACAAGTTATAACAGCAGAGCTCTTCTAGACCTTTTCTCCGCCTGGTTGTTACTCTCACGCGTTCTATACGGGGTAGACATAGGCTGGCACCCTGCAGGGTGCGGCATGTGTTTTGCTATGCATGGACAGTGAGTCAATGAACTGTCGGCCTTCACGGACGACTCAGGCGAATCTATGAAAACAGTCATCCTGGCAGGTGGATTGGGCACGCGCATCAGCGAAGAGTCCCATCTGCGTCCCAAGCCCATGATCGAGATTGGTGGCAAGCCGATCATCTGGCACATCATGAAGATTTACTCGCACTTCGGTATCAACGACTTCGTAATATGCCTGGGCTACAAGGGCTATGTCATCAAGGAATACTTTGCCAACTACTTCCTGCACATGTCCGATGTTACCTTCGACATGGCGGAAAACCGCATGCATATCCATAACCACAAGGCCGAGCCGTGGCGGGTAACCCTGGTGGATACCGGGGAGAGCACCGCGACAGGCGGGCGTCTCAAGCGCGTGCGCGAATACCTGGGCGAAGAAACCTTCTGCCTGACTTATGGTGACGGGGTGGCCGATATCGATATTGCCCAGTCATTGGCTTTTCATCGACAGCATGGTCGCCTGGCCACAGTTACTGCCGTGCAGCCGCCAGGCCGCTTTGGTGCCCTGGATGTACAGGGTGAGCAGGTCAGAGGCTTCCAGGAAAAACCGCTAGGGGATGGCAGCTGGATCAATGGCGGATTCTTTGTGCTGGAGCCGGCGGTGCTCGACTACATCGAGGGCGACGCGACCATCTGGGAACAGGAGCCTATGCGGACTCTGGCCGAGAGTGGCCAGCTGATGAGCTATCTGCACCGTGGGTTCTGGCAGCCGATGGATACCCTGCGGGATCGCACTCTGCTGGAAGAGCGCTGGAGCCGAGGACAGGCAGAATGGCAGGTGTGGCGTTGAGCCTTTTAAAACTCACTTATCCTGGCTAACGAATTTAAGGACTACCTGCACAATGAGAGTTTTGGTCACTGGCAACATGGGATATGTGGGGTCGGAGCTGGTAAAGGTGCTACGCCGAGAGATCGCCGGGGTCTACTTGGCTGGTTTTGACAGTGGATTTTTCGCGCATTGCCTGACTACCGAGAAGCGCGCTCCGGAGACGAACCTGGATTGCCAGTACTTCGGTGACATCCGATCCATTCCCGATAGCCTGTTGAAAGACATGGATGCGGTCATTCATCTGGCTGCGGTTTCCAACGACCCGATTGGCAACAAATTTGAGAGCATCACCGAAGACATCAACTTCAAGGCCAGTGTCGATCTGGCCCGGCGTGCGGCCGAGCAGGGTGTTGGGCGTTTCGTATTCGCGTCTAGCTGCAGTATGTACGGCTTTGCAGGCGAGGAAGCGCGCAAGGAGAAGGATGCGCTCAATCCATTGACGGCCTATGCCAGGTCCAAGGCTGCTACCGAGCAGGCGTTGGAGTCCTTGTGTGCGAGCTCTGCCACGTGCATGACCTCCCTACGTTTCTCAACCGCATGCGGTATGTCTGACCGACTGCGGCTGGATCTGGTGCTCAATGACTTCGTCGCGTCGGCGCTCAGCACGGGCAACATCACCGTCCTAAGCGACGGGACGCCTTGGCGTCCGCTCATCGATGTGAAGGACATGGCGCGAGCCATGCTGTGGGCCCTGAGACGCGATACGGAGCAGACCGGGCATTATGTGGCGGTAAACGTGGGTTCCGACGAGCAGAATTACCAAGTGCGTGACCTCGCCAACGCAGTTGCCAGCGCCTTGCCGGGAACTACCGTCAGCATCAATACCGCAGCACCGCCTGACAAGCGCTCTTACCGAGTCGATTTTTCGCTTTACAAGGAGCTTGCCCCCGACCATCAGCCGCAGGTCATGCTGGCTCAGTCCATTCGTGAGCTGGTGGAGGGCATGCAGGCGCTTGATTTCACCGACGAGAATTTCCGCTTATCCGGGTTGATGCGTCTCAACACCCTGGAAAACCACATAGCCGAGCGTCGTTTGAGTCGCGAATTGTACTGGCTCTGAACCGGGTGATCAGAGCGGTTGATACTTCACAAGATTGAGAAAGCAGCGGATGAATAGCGAAGAACAAGAATTGCGCCAGCAAATCGGGGAGCTGGTTGGGCGATATGCCGACAAGTTCCTGGCCAAGGGATCTTTCGTTCCCGGTGAAACCCCGATCCCTCCCTCGGGGAAGGTGCTCGGCCGAGGCGAGCTGCAGGCCATGACCGAAGCCGTCCTGGATGGCTGGTTGACTGCCGGTCGCTTCAACGAGGCCTTCGAAAAACGCCTGGCCCGTTACCTTGGTCGACGTTGCGTGTTGACCACCAATTCAGGCTCTTCAGCTAACCTGCTGGCCTTTTCTGCACTGACCTCGCCGCGTCTCGGCGAGCGGGCGATCCGCAAGGGGGACGAGGTGATCGGCGTTGCCGCCGGCTTCCCGACCACGGTCAACCCTATCCTGCAATTTGGCGCGGTACCCGTATTCGTGGATGTCGAACTGGGTACCTACAACATTGATCCGGCGCTGGTAGAGGCGGCCATCAGTCCGAAGACCAAGGCCATCATGCTTGCCCATACGCTGGGCAATCCTTTCAATCTCAAGGTCATTCGCGAGCTCTGCGACCGCCATGGACTCTGGCTGATCGAGGATTGCTGCGATGCACTGGGTTCTCTCTACGAAGGTCGCCAGGTGGGCGGGTTCGGTGATATCGGTACCCTGAGCTTCTACCCGGCGCATCACATCACCATGGGCGAGGGCGGGGCAGTCTTCACCGACAGTCCGCTGCTCAAGCGCATCATCGAGTCTTTCCGCGACTGGGGACGTGACTGCTACTGCGCGGGGGGGAAGACAACACCTGTGGCAAGCGCTTTTGCTGGCAGTTGGGCGATCTGCCGGAAGGCTACGACCACAAGTACACCTACTCGCACCTGGGCTACAACCTCAAGATCACCGACATGCAGGCGGCCTGTGCCCTGGCGCAAATGGACCGGCTGGATGACTTCATCGTTGCGCGCAAGCGTAACTTCGCCTGGCTGAGTGAGCGCCTTTCCGGCAGCTCCGATCAATTGATCCTGCCGCATGCGACGCCCGGCAGCGATCCCTCCTGGTTCGGCTTCCCGATCACCCTACGCGACAATTGCGGTGCCGAGCGTGTCGAGTTGCTGCGCTACCTGGATGCACAGAAAGTCGGCACCCGGTTGTTGTTCGCCGGCAACCTGACTCGCCAACCGTACATGCAGGGCCAGCAATACCGTGTCTCGGGGGAGTTGAGTGTGACCGATAAGGTCATGCGCGATACCTTCTGGATTGGCCTGTGGCCCGGCCTGGATGAAGCCTATCTGGAGCATGCCGCGAGCAGCATTGAATCCTTCTTGAAGCGGGGTACAGGCGAATGAGTACATCATCTGCATTGTTCAACCGTCCGCTGTTCATCCTGGAGATGGCCAACAATCACATGGGTGATCCGGCGCATGGGATCGCGTTGATCCGAGCCTTCGCCGAGGTGTGCAAGGCGTTTCCGTTCCAGTTCGCCTTCAAGCTGCAATACCGTGATCTGGATACGTTTATTCACCCGGCAATGCAGGGCCGGGATGATCTGAAATACATCAAGCGCTTCAACGAAACGCGGTTGTCGCGCGAGCAGTTCGATGCGCTGGTAGAGGAAATCCGTGCCAACGGCTTCCTCTGTCTGTCCACGCCATTCGATGAAGTGTCGGTGGGGGTAATCGAAGAGCAAGACCTGGATGCAATTAAGATCGCCAGTTGTTCGATGAGCGACTGGCCGTTGCTTGAGCGTGTGGTACAGACCAATCGTCCGCTGATTGTTTCAACCGCCGGCGCAAGCCTGGAAGAGGTTGATCGTCTGGTGAGCTTCCTGACCCATCGCAACAAGAATTTCGCCATCCTGCACTGCGTGGGTGAATACCCGACGCCTGACGCCCACTTGCACCTATCGCAAATCGACTTCCTGCAGCGTCGTTACCCCGGTGTGCGCGTCGGCTTTTCCACGCATGAAGACCCTGACAGTACAGATATCGTGCAGATGGCCCTGGCCAAGGGCGCGCGCGTGTTCGAGAAGCACGTAGGGTTGCCCACCGAGCAATACCCGCTCAACGCCTATTCGGCCAGCCCCGAGCAGGTTGCGCGTTGGCTTGCCGCTGCCCAGCGTGCGCTGCTGCTGTGTGGCGAGGGCGCGCAGCGCAAGCCGGATAACCCGGTCGAGCGAGCCAGTCTGCGTTCCCTGCAGCGTGGCGTATTCGCCCGTCGGACTTTTTCCGCCGGCGAGGTAGTCCGAGCCGAGGACGTGTATTTCGCTTTCCCGCCGCAGGACGGTCAGTACACCGCCAGTGACTGGTCGAAGTACGCCATCTTCACCGCCCAGGCGGACATCGCTGCCGATGACGCATTGGCCCCGAACAATGCCAGCCTGCGCGACATGCGTGCCAAGGTCTGGGAAATCGTCCAGCGTGTGCGCACGCAGTTGGCCGCTAGTCATGTGGTAGTGCCCGCGCGAGTAGATCTGGAAATTTCTCACCACTATGGTCTGGATCGTTTTGACCAGGTGGGAATGGCTATGCTCACCGTAGTCAATCGCAGCTACTGCAAGAAGCTGCTCATGCTGTTGCCGGGTCAAAGCCACCCTGAGCAATATCACCAGCAGAAGGAAGAAACCTTCCATGTCCTGCACGGGGAAATGACCCTCAAGCTCAACGGCGTGGAGCGCCTGTGCCGACCGGGTGATGTGGTCACCGTCGAGCCGGGCGTGCGCCATGCGTTCTACAGTGCCGGCGGCGTCATCATCGAAGAGCTGTCCTCCACGCACTACAGCGACGATTCGTTCTATACCGACGAAACGATCAACACCAATCGGGATCGTAAAACCCTCTTGAGTTACTGGATGGACTGACGTGCTGAGCCCTTATCGTGTTGCCGATTACATCGCCGATTTCATTGCTGGGCAGGGCGTGGAGCATGTCTTCCTGCTGCCCGGTGGTGGTGCCATGCACCTCAACGACGCGGTCGGCAAACATCCGCGTCTGCAGGTGGTGGCCTGCCATCATGAGCAGGCCGCAGCGATTGCCGCCGAAGCCTATTGCCGGATCAACGAGAACCTTGGCGTGGCCATGGTCACTACCGGGCCGGGTGCGACCAATGTGGTAACCGCCGTGGCCGGCGCCTGGATCGAATCGGTGCCGCTGCTGGTGATTTCCGGGCAGGTCAAGCGGGCCGACCTGCTGCGCGGTGCACCGCTGCGGCAGAAGGGTGTGCAGGAAGTGGACATCGTCAGCGTGGTCGAGCCGATCACCAAGTACGCCGTGACCATCGAACGCCCAGAGGACATTCGCCGCGAGCTGGAGCGTGCTGTGTTCCTCGCCCGCGACGGCCGTGCCGGCCCTGTGTGGCTCGATGTACCGCTGGACGTGCAGGGCGCGCCCATTGACCCGAATACCCTCGAGGGCTGGCAGCCTGACCAGGCGCCTGCGGCAGAACTCGATCCGGCCTTACTGGCGCAGGTGCGCGGCCTGCTGGAAGGTGCCCAGCGTCCGCTGATTCTCGCGGGTCACGGGGTACGCCTGAGTGGTGCGGCAAACGCTTTCCGGGTGCTGATCGAGTCGCTTGGCATACCGCTGGTGACCACCTGGAACGCCATGGATCTGCTGCCCTACGAGCATCCGCTCTATGTGGGACGTCCCGGCGTGGTGGCGCTGCGTGCGCCAAACTTCGCGATCCAGAACGCCGACCTGCTGATCGCTATCGGCTGCCGCCTGGACAACATCATCACCGCCTATGCGCCGCGCGATTTCGCACGTAGTGCACGCAAAGTGGTGGTGGACGTGGATGCCAACGAGATCGCCAAGCTTGATATGGACATCGACGTGGCCATCACCTGCAATGCGGCCAGCTTCATCGGCACGTTGGCTGGCGTGGTCGGTAACTCCGAATTCCGCCGTCCACAGTGGCTGGAGCGTTGTGTCGATTGGAAAGCGCGTTATAGCGTCAACGATGGCAAACCCTTCCCGGCCAGCGGGCCGATCAGCCATTTCCAGTTCGCCGATGCGCTCTCCGATGCGGTGCCGGCCAATACCCTGGTCAGCACCGGTAGCTCCGGGCTGGCGGTGGAAGTGTTCTACACGGTCTTTCGCAACCGGCCTGGTCAGCGCGTATTTCTCACCTCGGGGCTAGGTGCGATGGGCTACGGCTTGCCGGCGGCCATCGGTGCCTGTTTCGCCAACAGGCGCAAGCCAATGGTGGCGGTGGAGAGCGACGGCAGCCTGCAACTGAACCTTCAGGAGCTGGCTACCCTGCGTGGTTTCGGCCTGCCTATCTGCCTGGTGGTGATGAACAATGGCGGCTACGCCTCGATTCGCAACACCCAGCGCAATTACTTCGAAGGCCGCTACGTCGGTACCGGCCCCGAAGCTGGATTGTGGATGCCGGACCTGGAAGAGGTAGCACGTGCCTACCACTTGCCGTTCAAGCGCATTCGCGATGCGTCCGAACTGGCCCAAGGACTAAAGGAGGCGATGGCTCAACCGCGCCCGATGATCGTGGAAGTGATGCTGCTCAATGATGAGGCGCTGAGTCCGAAGGTTGCCGCCATACCACAGGCCGACGGCTCGATGACCTCGATGCCGCTGGAGGACATGAGTCCGTTGTTGCCGTTGGAGGTGCTGGAGGCGGAAATGGACGGCAAGCTCTCCCCGGTGTCGCGCCAGGTGAGGCAGCAGGCGGCACGATGAAGACTCATATCCTGTTCGATTTCGACGGCACCCTGGTCGACTCCGCGCCTGCCATCCTCAACTGTTTCGAGCGTGTCCTGCAGGTGCATGGCTTGGACGCCTGCCGCAGCATCGATGCCAGCCTGATCGGGCCGCCTCTGCGGCAGACGCTGGAAACCCTGAGCGGCCAGAGTGATCCCGTAGTGCTCGATGCGCTCGAGGCCAGCTTCAAGAATATCTACGATACCGAAGCCTGCCTGCAAACCCCGGCCTATGCTGCCTGCCAGGATGTTCTGGAACAACTGCGCGCGCAGGGCTTCACCCTGGCCATCGCTACCAACAAGCGCCTTCTGCCAACGCGTCGGATCATCGCCGCGCTGGGCTGGGAGGCGCTTTTTGCCGAGGTATTCGCCAGTGACTCCCAGCCGCAACGCTATACCGACAAGAACGGCATGATCGCCGCCTTGCTGCACGATTTCGACATTGCGCCAGAGGCGACGCTCTATGTCGGCGACACCGAGGCCGATGGCCGGGCCGCCGCGGCAAACGGCGTGGCGTTCTGGCCGGTAGCCTGGGGGTATGGTTTTTTTACCGAACAGGAAAATCCCTTGCAGGCGATGGTACAGGTACTGCAGCGCTTAGGGGTGACCTGAAAAAGACTTTCCGAATCTGGTGAAATACGTCGAACATCCCGCTACCCGAGTACTTTCATGAAGCAGATGACCTTCGCCGACGCCGAGTACGCCGGCAAGCGCAAACAGACCCGTAAAGAGCTGTTCCTGATCGAGATGGATCAGGTGGTGCCGTGGAAGGGTTTGATTGCCTTGATCGAGCCGCATTACCCCAAGGGCGAAGGTGGTCGGCCCGCCTATCCTCTGCTGGCCATGCTGCGTATTCACCTGATGCAGAACTGGTTTGGCTACAGCGACCCGGCGATGGAGGAAGCGCTGTACGAGACCACCATCCTGCGCCAGTTTGCCGGACTGAGCCTGGAGCGCATTCCGGATGAAACCACCATCCTCAACTTCCGCCGCCTGCTGGAGAAACACGAACTGGCTGCCGGCATCCTGGCTGTGATCAATGGCTACCTGGGAGACCGAGGTTTGTCGTTGCGCCAAGGCACTATCGTCGATGCCACGCTGATCAATGCGCCAAGTTCGACCAAGAACAAGGAGGGCAAGCGTGACCCGGAAATGCACCAGACCAAGAAGGGAAACCAGTATTACTTCGGCATGAAGGCCCACATCGGCGTGGATGACGAGTCGGGGCTGGTGCATAGCGTGGTTGGCACGGCGGCCAACGTGGCGGACGTCACCCAGGTCGACAAACTGCTGCATGGCGTGGAGAACGTTGTCTGCGCCGATGCCGGTTACACCGGGGTCGAAAAGCGCTCAGAACATGCGGGCCGCGAAGTGATCTGGCAGGTCGCGGCGCGTCGCAGCACTTACAGAAAGCTCGGCAAGAACAGCCCGCTCTACAAAGCCAAGCGCAAGATCGAAAAGGCCAAGGCGCAGGTGCGGGCCAAGGTCGAGCACCCATTCCGGATGATCAAGCGCCAGTTCGGTTACGTGAAGGTACGCTTCCGCGGCCTGGCCAAGAACACCGCGCAGCTGATAACACTGTTCGCACTGTCGAACCTGTGGATGGCACGTCGACATTTGATTGCCATCGCAGGAGAGGTGCGCCTGTAATGTGGGAAATGGCCGCAGCGAGATGCTCGCGACGGCCAAAAAAGGAGAAATGAGTGGGCTATCTGTCCGTTTTTTGATCGATTGCCCGCTTTCAAAATCGGCAAGGGCTGAAGTTGACGCGAAATACCCAGCTACTTCAGACCTTCCCTACCTCAGACCATTCTGAGTACTGGAATGATTTTGAAGATTGCAATAGATCTGATTATTTAAGGAGTAATTAATGAAAATTAAAAAGACATTGCATATTGAAACTGAGCTGCTGCAAGAGTTTGCTAGAGACTCAAAGCTTGTTATCTGGGGAGGTAATGAAAACGGGGAGAAACTTTACCGCTACTTGACTCAGTATTCCAATGCGCAGGTTTTGTTCTTTTGCGATAATGACCCGATGCTGAGGAAGTGTTGCGGGCTTCCCGTAGTTGATCAAAGCTATTTACAAGAGCAATTTTTCAAAGATAATGCGATAAAGGTCGTCATTGCGTCTCAAGCCTATCAAGAAATCAGGTGGCAGTTGTTGGGTGTTGTCGGTTTACCTGCGAAGCAGGTGCTGTATGCAAAAGGAATAGAGAGTGGTGTGTTTGGATCTCAAGGTAATTCTGTGGTTAATTGGGATTCAGATGTTTTCGAGATTGAGAAGCATCATGATGAGTTGATTAGTACTCTGAATATTTTGGAGGATGAGCGTTCGAAAGCTGATCTAAAGAAATTTCTGTCCTACCGTATTACATATGATCCTAGTTACCTGGCAGGATTTCGTCGATTTAAAATGAATGCCTTGGGATTTCCTACTGATATCAGTGATGATGTCAGCGAGTGTGAGGTTGTCATTGATGGTGGTGCACATGATGGTAGTTCTCTGAGGCGTTATTTGAAAGCAGGTGTCAAAGGTAAGTTTTATTGCTTTGAACCGGAGCGTAATAATTTCTCTGGCCTCTTGCGAACCGTGGAGAATTATGGTGCTGAGGGATTTGTTGATGCTCGTATGCAGGGGCTTGGTGCTGTTGCCTGTGTTTCTTATTTATCGGGGTCTGATCTGAGTGGTTATATTTCGCCGGATGGTGGTGGGGATCAGGTCGATATAACAACTTTGGATGCTTCAGGTATTTTGGAGCGAGTTACATTTATAAAGTTGAATATTGAAGGATATGAAGGGCCTGCGCTCGAAGGGGCTGCGCAGATTCTTAAGAAAGATAAGCCAAGGTTGATAATATCGAATCATCACCATCTCAGGCATTTGTGGGAGGTCCCATTGTTGATAAAGAAAATAAATCCAGAGTACAAGATTTATTATCGTCAAATGGGTTGGTCTGGGCCGTACGATAAGCTTTATGATATTCAGTTATTTGCAGTTTGATATATTTTCACTTGCTAGTGTTTGACATGCTAGGTGAGTGGTCCTCCTTTTGGATGACGTCAATATATTGGGTTTTGTATGCAAATTCCGCTTACAGTTGCGCTGTTGACCTATAATCGTGCGAATTATCTTGAAGAGTCATTGCGGGCGATACTAAATCAAACGTATCGTGATTTCGAGTTGCTTGTTCTGGATAATGGCAGCACTGATGAAACGCCATCTATTGTCTTGAGTGTAAAGGATGAGCGTTTGCGGTATGTTCGCAATCCTCCGGGGCATACTGCTGTATTCAATTTCTTGAGTGCGATCAGGATCGCGCGTGGGCAACGTATTCTTGTCACTCATGATGACGACATTATGGAGCCTGAGATGCTGCAGAAGCAGATGGCTCTTATCGAGGCTCGTCCTGATATTACGGCAGTTTGGACAAATGCATCTGTAATTGATGGGAAGGGTGCGGTTTTGCAGCCCAGTATTTCTCCTGTTGGAGAGGATCGTATATATGAAGTTGGTGAGTATATAGTAAGCACTAAAGAAGCAATTCTTTGGCATCCACCTAGTAGTATGATTTTCTCCCATCGGTTGCTCTCGGAGAGGCATATTCGGAACATGTATCTTGGATCGCCTGGAGTATCCACAAGGCGCGCAACTGATGAAGGAGATCAGATTCTACCTGCGCAGATGAACCTTTCGGGGGCTGTGGCTTTCTTGAGCGAGCCGCTGCTGCGCTATCGGAGGCATTCAGCACAGGAAACTAACAACGCACATTTGGCAAGAACAGCGCTAAATCTGTTTCGCGCTCTTTTACGTATCATGCGTAAGGCTCCTGATTTGCAGGCTTATGAGGCGATATTTCAGAATCAGATTGTTCGCTTTCAGGCTCAGGACATAGTTATGAGCGCGAAGAGTTGGAGTGAACGTACGTTGTTGAAACAAATGGAACTTTTGCTGAAGAAGGGGATTTTAAATTCGGCGAACAATGTGCAATCGCTGATCTATCTTTTGCCCTTAATTGTTTTTTCATTGCAGACGAATAGGGAAGGTGTGGCTCGTTCAATTTTGAATGAGATTCGCTTGTGCGATGTGAAAGAACGGCCATGGATGCTTGCATTGTATCGTTGGGCGAAGCATCGTTGTGCAGGTGGTAATATTTTTTCGACACTGCCAAAAAATTCAAGAGTGGTTGTTTTGGGTAGTGTTTTCATTGCTGCACTTTTGCTTTTTGAGGCTCGGGAGGCAGGAGTGCAAGTTGTCTGTTGTTTAGATTCTAACATCCAGCGTCAAGGGCAGGTATGGTTTGGTTGTCCTATTGTTGCTCATTCATGGCTTACTACATGCAGTGATCCAGTGGAGCTGATTATTCTTAGTTCAGAGCGCGATAGTGAGGTTGAAACAATAGAAATGTTACGGGCCTATGATGCAGTGACGCCCATAAGGTCATGGAAAGATTTTGCTATGACAGCAGAAGAGGTGATCTGATGGTACTTGCTATTAAAGAAGGAATTCCCGGTTATGCAGCTGGAGTAACAGTATCCCTCCAGCTCCCATGTGGTAGTGTCGTGCCTGTCAGGTGGTCGCAGGCGTCTTTGCTGGAGGCGCAGGATGCCATTTTAATAAATAACTCTAGCCAGCTAGAAGTGTTGAAGGATCTTGATAGATTCCCCTATGTTCGTGCTTTACTCGATGATGATTGTCTTGTGTATGCTAGGCAGCGTAGGGATGTTGTACGGCAATGGTTGGCCGAGGGGGTTTATCTATTTGGCGCCTACAAAATAGGATTGAAACTTGCACGAAACGCCCTTGAATATGGTATTGATATCAAAGGGTTTTTGGATAATGATCCTGTCAAGCAGGGAAGTCGTGTTGAGGGTGTACTAGTAACGTCTCCGGCCAGCGTCTCTCTTGAGGGGGCGGTGGTGCTGGTTGCTAGTGGGCGTTACAGTAATGAAATCTGGGATCAGCTATCTTCTGTGCCGCGAATTCGTTTGATTAATATGAGCGAATTTCTCTATGCGCTGGATATGCAGCATATAACAGAGCCGTTTGCTAATTTTGTTGATGCTCCAGTACGTGACCGTTTCCGTTTTATTTCGGCGTTCCTCCGCTTGGAAGATGAGCGGTCGCGTAAGGTGTTTGATAGTCTGATAGGGATGCGTACGAACTTATCAATCCGCTTGGCAGAGGCTGTGAAATCCCCCTATGTCGAGGAGTATTTTGATCCCGATTTCGTCTGTGAAGAAAATGTGCAGTGCTTTGTTGATGCAGGTGCTGCAACCGGTGACACTCTACAAAGGCTGGAGATGCTATTCGGTCCTGTGAAGCAGGCTTGGTTGTTTGAGCCAGAAATACCTGCCTACTATGAAGCGCTAAAATTTTATTCGGATAGGTCAAATGTCTGGCTCTTTAATATGGGGTTGGATGAACTCCCAAGTCGTTTTCTCTATCAGTCATGTTTGTCTTATGATGTAACAAATGAAAGAGAAAGCGTAATCCCTGCAAGTATTGTGTCATATATTCAAGGGGTGCCTCTGGATAGTGTGGTGGTTGATAAGATTGGATTCTTAAAATTGGATATAGAAGGCATGGAGGAGCGGGCGTTACGAGGTGCTAAAGGTCTAATTTATCGAGATAAGCCAGTAATTGCTGTGTGCGCGTATCATAGGGCTAGTGACTATTGGGCGCTGATCGATGCTGTATTAGCTATTCGTCCTGATTATCGCGTGGGTATTCGTCTGTATGCTGATATACTTGAAGATGTGACATTGTATTTTTACTGAGAGTTGGGATGCATAGTACTTTTCCGCTGTCTCCAGTTTCTGATGTGGTTCAGTCTGCGCTTTTACGCATTCCGGTAATGGATTCACTTGCTTGTGGTTTGAGTGGTAAACATCTTTTGCTTACGGGTGGGACTGGCTTCTTCGGGAAGTGGTTACTTGCTTTGTTGTATAAGCTTGAACAGCAAGGTTTAGATATATCAGTCACTGTTGTTTCGCGTGACCCGGAGAGATTTCTTTCAAGGCATCCCGAGTATCGCCTTTGCCCATGGGTACACTGGCTGGCCTGTGATATTCGGAATTCGCTCTCTTTGCGTGGTCGGCCAATTGATTTGGTGCTACATGCTGCTACTGATACTTCTCAGCATGCGCATGCACAGCCATTGGCCTTGTTCGATACAGTGGTCTGTGGTGTCCGTCAGGTTTTGGATATTGCCGTCCGGCATGGTGCGCGGCGAATACTTCTGACGGGATCTGGGGCGCAGTATGGTGCTCTTCATCTTGGTCGGGCGGCAGCAGAGGATTCACCGTCGGCTTGTGACTGTACCTTTGTTGGTAGTGCTTATTCTGAGGCTAAGCGGGTGCAGGAGTTAATGGCCGTTATTTATGCGAAAGAGTTCTCGATTGAGCCGATATTGACACGCTGTTTTACCTTCGCAGGGCCAGGGTTGCCGCCGGATGGGCATTTTGCATTCGGTAATTTCGTCAAGGATGCGTTGTATAGAGATGCAATCGTGATCAAGTCTAGGGGGCTTTCTATGCGCAGCTATCTGCACGGGGCTGATCTGGCTGCCTGGCTACTTTTCTTGTTGCTTTATGGGCGGCCGGGAGAGGCTTACAACGTTGGCTCTGATTCAGTTATCAGTATTAGTGAACTGGCTCAGCGCATAAAGATGCGATTGGCACCAGCTAAAAAGCTTATCTGTATGGGGGCGGAAACTGCCAGTGAATCTTATTATGTGCCTAATATTGTTAAGGCCCGAGCTCTGGGGCTTGCGCCCTGGAGTTCTTTGGATGAGTCGATTGATGATACGGCGCGCTGGTTAAAAAGCCAGGTATGAGTTAGTGATGGTTTCTTTTGTCCTCTCGAGAATTTTTTAGTGCAAATTGGAATGAATATGATATGACAGATTGGTCATCGATATCGGGAGGGCGCTGTCATGGAGAACCTTTTCATATTGGCTTTGCTGGTTTTTCCATCGCCACTGAAAAAATCTTTGTGTTGTCTGATATGGATTGGGCGGCCATCAAACGGCAAATGCCGCTGGAGCCGTTGGTGCTATATGGAGCGGGCAATGGTTTTTTGTTTGAGCTGGCTGGTGTGGATTCGCTCGACTATGATGGGCTTCTTCTTATTGCGTATGATTGGCATGGGCAGCCTATGCTCCGGCTTCCACCATCGGTACGTAAGTATCTGATCATTCTTCAAGAATTCCAGCTTTCGATGCTGGAAAATCCTACAGCATTTGCCACTATATTTGCACCACAAGTGCCTAGTTATGGTGATGAGTGGATATATCTTGATTCTAGAGTCGTTGTGGATACTTCTTGCTCTTCCCCAGAAAAGTGGGCTTTATTTCCGCAGCCCAAGCTTTATGATGTTTATCACCTCTCGGCGGATTACTGGCTCAATAGGGTGACTGCCGCTATTGCGCTAGATGTTGCTAAAGTTCGTGATGTTCGGCCGGTAATGAGTGTAGTTATTCCATGCTATAACTATGGGCGTTTCATTCGGCAGTGTGTTCAGTCGGTTTTGGATCAGGGCTTAGATAGTCTAGAGATTCTAGTGCTAGATAATGCTTCTACCGATGAAACACCTCAGGTTATGGCGGAATTTGCTCATGATTCGCGCGTGCGCTACATGCGTAACCGCAGCAACTGTGGTGCTGCTTATAATTGGGAGAAAGGGCGGCTCATTGCGAAGGGAAAGTACTTCGTATTTTTATCTGCCGACGATTATTTTAACGAAGGTCATTTGGCGCGACTGTTGCCTGTGCTGGAAGCGAACCCGCAGGTTGCAGTTGGTTACACCGCGATCACATGGGTTGACGTACAAGGGCAGACTTTAGAAAAGCCTAGGCATCCAGGCTACTACGCCGCGGATTACGTTGGCGGTCGCAATGAAGTTGCTGATTTATTGATATACGATAATTACATGGCGCCCTCTGCAGTCATTTATCGGCGCGATATTTTTTATAAAACGTGGCGCCCTGTGCAAACACTGGGTGCGGGCGATTGGGATATGGCGATTCAGATGGCCGAGCAGTACCCTGACTTTGCCTATATATGTACGCCAGGCGTCAGTTATCGTTGGCATGGGGCGCAGCACTCTCAGCGGCACTTCTATATCTCGACCGCCCCGCTTGCTGATCACCTGACGATTGTCGAGGGTGTTTTTCAGCGCAACGCCCAGCATCACCTCAAAGGCCGCGAGCGGGAGGTGGCTGCGCATATCGCCAGGCGCCTGGGGCAATATCCGGATGAGCTGGAGTCGGCGTTGGGCGATCGTGCCAGAGCGCTCATTGATCGCCTGGAGAACCAGGCAATCGAGCATGAAACGCCGTTGTTCAGCATTGTTCTGACCACCTATAACCGGCCTCGGCTGCTCAAGGACGCCTTGGCCAGCCTGGCTGCCCAGACCTTGCAGGATTTTGAGGTGGTGCTGGTCAACGACCATGGCGAGCCGGTGGAAACACTCTTACAGTCCTGGGACTTCCCGATCACCTATGTGTATCTGGGGCGTAATCGCGGTTTGTCGGCTGCCCGGAATGCCGGGTTGCGGTTGGCGCGTGGTCGCCATATCGCCTATCTCGATGATGACGACATCTACCTGCCCGAGCATCTGGCCAACTTGGCGCAGGGCTTTGTCGAGCACCCTCAGGCGGTGCTGTATAGCGCGGTTGAATATGTCAGTGAGCAGCTGGAAGACGACCGGCGTATCGAACTCAGTCGTAGTCGACCTTTCCTGCATGACGTGTTTGATGCCGATCGTTTGCGTGTGCAGAACTATATCCCGGTCAATACCTGGGCTCATCCGCGCGGGATGCTTGAAAGCGTGGGCGAGTTCGATACCCGCCTGACGGCTTTTGAAGACTGGGACATGTTGTTGCGTCTGGCGGCGCGTTATTCCTTTGTCCACCTCCCGCAGGTGACCAGCGAGGTCCGCGTGCGTGAGTCTGCGGGCAGTGCCGAGCATATGCTGGCTCGCGAGCAGAAGAACTTTCTGCCCTTGTATCGGGAGATTTATCGCCGTTACCCCGCGTCTGATAATGATGCCGTATGCCAGCAGCGTCAGCAGCTTTTGCAGCGTCTGTCCAGCAAGCCGGCGACCTTTACCCTGCGTGACTGGCTGGCTCGGCGTCGACCCACCGAGCAGCAGTGGCAGTTGATCGAAAAGCGTCTGGCGAATCAGTTGAGCCTGCCGGTGTTTGCCATATTGCTGCGCGACCTGGCTGGGGACAGCGAGAAATTGGCGCGTAGCCTGGCCTCTTTGCGGGATTTGGCAACTCAGGGACTGCTTGTAAAAGTTGTGGTATTGCGCCAGGAAGCACTGCATGAAGACGGCGTCGATTGGCTGGCAGTTGAGGCAGGCGATTGGTGTGCCTCAGTCAATCGATTGCTGGGTGATGCCGCATTTGATTGGTTCATGCTGCTGGATGCCGGGGACGAGTTGACTGAAAGCGGCCTGCTGTTGGCGGCTTTAGAATTGTTGGAGTCACCGGATTGCAGGGCTATCTATGGCGATGAAGTGTACCGCCAGGTCGATGGTCAGTTGGGGGCGGCACTGCGTCCGGATTTCAATCTTGATTACCTGCTGAGCTTTCCGGCAGGCATGGCTCGTCACTGGCTGTTTCGTCGTGAGGTCATACTGCAGGCCGGTGGTTTGGCTGCTGCTTATGGAGACGCTGCCGAGTTCGAGCTGATTCTGCGTCTGATCACGAGCGGTGGGCTGGCTGGCCTGGGGCATGTGGCGGAACCCTGGCTGGTGACCGATATGCCGGTGTTGCGCAATAGTGAAGCCGAACAGCAGGCCATCCTTGAGCACTTGCGAGCGCGTGGCTATACCCAGGCACAGGTTGTGGCGAGGCAGCCAGGGCGTTACTGCCTGCGTTACGGGCATGACCAACAGCCCGGGGTTTCTCTGTTGATTGCTACTGGTAGCCGTTTGGCCAGTTTGCAGCGCTGCGTGGAAACCCTGATGGAAACCACCGGCTATGCGCATTACGAGATATTGCTGGTGGAGACGGATGCCGCTGCCGTTGAGGTGCGCCAGTGGCTGCAGGCCTTGGAAAGCCTGGGCGAAGCGCGCCTTCGCGTGCTGTGGGCAGCGGACAAACAGGGTTTGGCCGGCGCGCTTAATCATGCAGCGCAGCAGGCGCTCGGCGACTACCTGCTACTGCTGGCTGCAGAAACGGCGGTTATTCAGGCTGACTGGCTGGATGAGTTGCTCAACCATGGGCAGCGTCCCGAGGTGGGGGTCGTCGGAGGAAAGCTGCTGGCAGCCGATGGTACGGTACGGCATGCCGGGCTGATTCTCGGCCTGCAGGGCGTGGCGGGGCGTCCTTTCGTTGGCGAGTCCCTTGATGCTGCCGGCTATATGCAGCGTCTGCAAGTCGATCAGAACTACAGTGCGGTCAGCCGAGACTGCCTGTTGGTGCGGCGTGAGCTTTACCTGTCGGTGGCAGGTATGGCCGAGGATGTACCCGAGTGTTTTCTGGATGTCGACCTTTGTCTGCGGGTTCGTCAGGCAGGTTATCTGACCGTTTGGGCGGCTCAGGCGTGTCTGTTGCTTGAGCGCGAGTCTGAGTCGTTGTGCACGCCGCTTGAGCAGGACGCACTGTATGCACGCTGGCTACCGCTGCTGGCGCAGGATCCAGCCTATAACCCCAATCTATCCTTGCAGCGTGCCGGTGGGTTTGCCTTGGAAAGCAATGCCTGGTCCTGGCGTCCTTTACAGTCCTGGAAACCGTTGCCCGTTGTCTTGGCACATCCTGCGGATCGCTATGGCTGTGGTCATTATCGGGTGATCCAGCCTTTCAAGGCGCTTAAACAGGCCGGATGCATTGAGGGACTGCTTGCCGATGGTTTGCCGTCCGTGATCGAGCTACAGCGCTACGCCCCGGATACCATCATCTTGCAGCGCCAGATTGGTGATGAACGACTGGATGCCATGCGCCGCATGCAGCAGTTTTCCAGCGCCTTCAAGGTTTACGAGCTGGATGACTATCTGCCCAATCTGCCGATGAAAAGTGCCTATCGCCAAGCCATGCCCAGGGATGTGCTGAAATCCCTGCGTCGAGGGCTGGGCTATGTCGATCGCTTGGTGGTGTCGACGCCTGCACTGGCGGAAGCGTTGGCAGGACTACACGAGGATATTCGCGTGGTGGGTAACCGTTTGCCGGTCTCCTGGTGGGCTGAAGTGCGCCCCGGACAGCGTGGTGTTTCACGCAAACCACGGGTTGGCTGGGCGGGTGGCGCGGGGCACACCGGTGATCTGGAGATGATCGCTGACGTGGTGCGTGAGTTGGCCGGCGAGGTGGAGTGGGTCTTCATGGGCATGTGCCCGGACAGCTTGCGTCCCTATGTCCATGAGTTTCACCCAGGCGTGGCAATAGAGCAGTATCCGGCCGCCCTGGCAGGGCTGAATCTCGATCTGGCGCTGGCACCGGTCGAGCAGAATCTGTTCAACGACTGCAAGAGTAACCTGCGCCTGTTGGAGTACGGTGCCTGTGGCGTGCCGGTTATCTGCAGTGATGTGCGTTGTTACCGCGAAGATGGTTTACCGGTGATGCGCGTGAAGAATCGCTTCCGCGACTGGGTTGAGGCGATTCGCATGCATCTTGCCGATATGGAGGCCACGGCGCGCCAGGGCGATGAGTTGCGTGATGTGGTGCTGCGTGACTGGATGCTGCAGGGTGATGCGCTGGATGCCTGGCTTAAGGCCTGGCGGCCATGAAGATGATGTTTGCCAAGCGGGGTTAAAGTTTTTCCGTATGCCGGCGATACAGGAGGTAAGGCCCGTTGGCAGTCGCTGGTGACAGATCTGCCGAGACGCTGAAAAAAGTTTGCATCAGGCCCTAAAGTTTCTTCTGGTGCAGCCGTTACAAGAGTTGAACGCGATCTCATAGGTTGTCTGACTTGCAAACCTGAGTCGCAACCTAAGGCAAATGAGCTAGGTCCGATGGAGGACACATATCATGGCACTTACCGTCAATACCAACATTGCGTCCCTGAATACTCAACGCAATCTGAACAAGTCCTCCGCCGCGCTGGATACCTCGCTGCAGCGTTTGTCGACCGGTTCGCGCATCAATAGCGCCAAGGACGATGCGGCAGGCCTGCAAATCGCTAACCGCCTCAGCAGCCAGATCAATGGTCTGAATGTTGCGGTGAAGAACTCCAACGACGGCATTTCGATGGCGCAGACTGCGGAAGGCGCACTGCAGCAGTCGACTGCCATCCTGCAGCGTATGCGTGACCTGTCGCTGCAATCGGCCAACGGTTCGAACAGCGAAAGCGAGCGCAAGGCACTGAATTCCGAAGTGACCGAGCTGAAGAAGGAACTGGACCGTATTTCCAACACTACCACCTTCGGTGGTAAGAAGCTGCTGGACGGTTCGTTTGAGACCACCACCTTCCAAGTAGGTAGTGCCGCTAACGAAACCATCAGCGTCAAGATCGACGAAATGAGCACTGACTCGCTGGATGGTGATTTCTACGAAACCACTCTGGCAACTGCAACGGGTACTGCCGCTACCGCTTCGGGCTCGATTGCCGTCGGTCTGACTGTCAATGGCAGCGCTGTCAGCGTCACCGCGAAGATCAAGGTAGGTGACGATGCTGCGGCGGTGAACCAGTCGATTGCCACTGCAATCAACGATGCCAACATGGGTGTGGGTGCCTTCGTTCAAGATGACGGTAGCATCACCCTGATGTCGGGCCTGGATAGCGATGGTACGGCCAATGCGTTGACCGGCAACATCACTCAAACCCTGACTGGCGGCACGGGTATCACCATCGGTGGGGCTAGTACCGCAGCTTCTACTACTGCAGCTACCAGCAAGATGTCTGAAGTAGATATCAGTACTGTGCAGGGTGCACAGGAGGCTGTATTGGTCATCGACCAGGCGATCCAGAAGATCGACGCGCAGCGTGCTGACCTGGGTGCGGTGCAGAACCGCTTCGACCAGACCATTGCTAACCTGCAGAACATCGGCGAGAACGTATCGGCCTCCCGCGGTCGTATCCAGGATACTGACTTCGCCGCTGAAACAGCCAACCTGAGCAAGAACCAGGTGCTGCAGCAGGCCGGTACTGCGATCCTGGCTCAGGCCAATCAGCTGCCGCAGGCGGTCCTCAGCCTCCTGCGTTAAGCTAGAAAGGCGGTTAGCTTGAACCACGGGGGGTAGTGCTTGGCGCTACTCCCCGTCTTGCCATGTGAGGTGAGGTTATGGATATCAACAGTATTGCTGGTGCCGCTGCAACGAACACTGCTGCGCAGCGCAGTCAGCCTGGCATCTCGGCGCGTGCCGCACAGGCCGCTGTCGAAACCCAGCCGGCAGCGACGGCCAGCCAGCAACAGCTGCCGGCCGAAGATAAACAGCCGCCGATCGCCGAAGCTGTTTCCAGCATTCAGCAGTTTGTGCAGACCATTCAGCGTAATCTGAATTTCTCGCTGGATGACTCGACCGGACGCGTTGTGGTCAAGGTGACCGATGGCAGTTCGGGGGAGGTGATTCGTCAGATTCCCTCCGAGGAAGCGTTGCGTCTGGCGGAGAGTCTGGAGCAAGCTCGTAGTTTGCTGTTCAAGGCCGAAGCCTGAGCTAGGCCTTGCTAGACTTGGATTGTTGGCATGTTTCTTGACTGCTCAGGGGACTTGGGTGTGAACGTCAGCTAATTGACGAGGTGGACAAGATGGCAGGTATCACAGGTATTGGCTCCGGTATGGATATCTCGGGCATCGTCAAGGCGTTGGTCAATGCCGAGCGAGCGCCCAAGGATGCACAGCTGGCGCGACTGGAAAAGGCCAGCACCACCAAATTCTCAGCCCTGGGGCAATTGAAGAGCTCCATCAGTGATCTGCAGACGGCGCTCAAGGATCTCAATAAAGAGTCCCTGTTCGACAAGCGTACGGCTACTTCCTCGAATACGGCGATGGTCACAGGCTCGGCAACTACCAATGCCTTGGCGGGGGTTTACCAGGTTGAGGTGAAAGGCTTGGCTAGCGCCAGCAAGGTTGCGACGCAAAGCATGGCATCAACAACCACCCTGGCTAGTGGTGGTTCGTTGCAGGTGCGTCTGGGGGCGGATGGTGAAGCGACCGATGTCGCATTGTCTGCAGGCGATGATCTGGTAGCTGTGCGTAACAAGCTCAACGAGGCGCTCAAGGACAAAGGTATTTCTGCCAATATCGTCAACGATCCTGCAGGTGGCACCTCGCGCTTGGTGCTGACCAGCAAGGAGACCGGTGCTGGCAAGGACGTTTATATCGAAACAGCCGACGCCGCACTGAGTAATCTGCGTATCGGCAGTATTGATCGTACTGATCCGGATAATCCTGTCGGCAGTCTCGCAGCGGTCAGCGGCGCGGCGGCTGGCTTCCTGACGCGTGCTACCGATGCCGAATTTACCGTGGATGGCCTGACACTGTTCAGCCCAACCAATACCGTGAGCAATGCAATACCTGATGTTACCCTCGACTTGCTGGCCAAGACTGAAGCGGGTAAACCGCTGACTGTAACGGTCGGACAGGATACGGCGGGCGTGAAAAGTACCGTCAAGAAATTTGTTGATGCCTATAACAAACTCATCACCACCAGCAATCAGCTAACCAATGTCACCAAAGTCGGTGACAGTGCCCCAGTGGTCGGTGGATTGGTAGGCGATGCAACCGTTCGTACGCTGGTCAATGGCGTGCGAAGTGAATTGGGTAGCAGCAGCTCTGGTGAGACGATCAAGACGCTTGCTGATCTGGGGATTACCACACAGCGCGATGGAACCCTGAAGATTGATGATGCTCGCTTCGATAAGCAGCTTGCGGCGAATTATGACGCCATGGCAGGCTTCTTTACGGGGGAGCAGGGGCTGATGAACCGTCTGGACAAGCGTATCAGTGGCTATGTGCAGGCGGGGGGCGTGCTGGAACAGCGCATGAACAGCCTGCAGGCCACGATAAAGGATGTCGACAAGCAGAAAGATGCGCTGGACCTGCGTATGACCAAGGTGCAGGATCGACTGCTCAAGCAGTTCAATGCGATGGGCTCGCTGGTTGGCCAACTTAACAGTACTAGTGACCGGCTGGCCCAGGCTTTGAAGAGCTTGCCGGGCGTGGTCAAGGGAGAGTAAGGCGTGAGCAACCCCATCGATACCTACAAGTCCGTCAAGACCCAGCAGGACGTGACACCTTATCGTGCCGTGCAGATATTACTACAGGGGGCTTTGGATCGTCTTTCCCTGGCCCGCCATGCCTTGCAGGAAGGCAACCCAGAGGTTCGTGGTCTGGCGGTTGGCAATACCCTGGATATCATCGGCGTGTTGCAAGGTAGCCTGGACAAAGAACTGGGTGGGGAAATTGCCGCCAACCTGGATGCCTTGTATGACTATATGACTCGTCGCCTGGCGGGTGTGGCGCTGGATCGCACACCGCGTAGCCTGGATGAGGTGACTGCGCTCCTGGAACAGATCAAGTCGGCCTGGGATGCTATCGGGCCCGAAGTCGAGCCGGTGTCGCCGGCCTGACTGTCCAGGCGCGGCCATGGCCCTAAGTGCGCTGTTAGCTGTTGTTTTGACTCAAGCTTTTCGTGTGTTTGCCGATAACCAAGTATCAGCAACACACATCGTGCGGAGTCATCATGAATGCCATGGCAGCCCTCAAGCAGTACCAAACGGTCAATACCCAGGCGCAGGTGTTCGATGCCAGCCCGCATCGACTGATTCAGATGTTGATGGAGGGTGGGCTCAGTCGGCTGGCGCAAGCCAAGGGAGCGATGGAGCGTGATCAGGTAGCCTTGAAGGGCGAGTTGCTGGGCAAGGCGATTGCCATCATTGGCGGCTTGCGTGAAGGGCTCGACTTGCGTCAGGGTGGTGAGCTGGCGGCCAATCTGGATAGCCTGTACGAGTACATGAGTAGCCGCCTGCTGCAGGCCAATCGCAGTAATGATGTGGCTATCATCGATGAAGTGGCCGGCCTGCTGCGTGAAGTAAAAAGCGGTTGGGATGGCATTGCCAATCAGATCTAACCCGTTGGGGACACAGCCATGAGCCTGTCGGTACAACGTCTGGAACAAACGGGCAGCGCATTGCGTGCAGCCTTGGCGGCACGTGACTGGGCGGCTATTGGTGAGCTGGATCAGCAGTGCCGGGCACTGGTTGATGAAGCCATGGATGAGTCGGTGCGTGACGAAGCACAGCTGCGTGGCCGTCTCGAAGAATTGTTGGCCCTTTACCGTGAGTTGGTGCAGCTCTGTCAGAGCGAGCAGCAACGTTTGGCCAGTGAGCTTTTGCAGCTTAATCAGTCGCAACAGGGCGCCAAGGTGTATCAGTTGTTTGGCTGAGGCACTGTTACGGCGTGCAGGCAAGCTGCACGCCAGGCTTGATCCTGCGCAGTATCCTTTCAGTATTTTCAGAAATTTCACGCCATTAAATTGACTCTTGTCGGTCTTTTGACTTTACTAGTGGCCAATTGCCGGCGGGGCTGACTATTCAGCCTAGCGGCAGGCTGCCCGTGTCAGCCTTTTCTCTTACCGTCGTTGAGTCAGAAGCCAAGCCATGTGGCGAGAAACCAAGATTCTGTTGATCGATGATGATGCCACGCGTCGTCATGACCTGGGCGTCATTCTGAACTTCCTGGGTGAGGAGCATCTGGCCGCTAGCAGCCAGCAATGGCCCTCGCTGCTTGATGGCCTGGCAGACTGGCGTACCTTGTCGGTCGCGCTGGTTGGACAAGTTGATGGCAAGGGAGGGGTATTGGAGCTGCTGCGCCAGTTAGGCGAGCGTGATGAGTTTCTGCCGATCCTGCTGGTCGGTGAAGCACCGGCGGCACAATGGCCGGAAGACTTGCGCCGACGCATTCTGGTCAGCCTGGATATGCCGCCCAGCTACAACAAGCTGCTTGATTCGCTGCACCGTGCCCAGGTCTACCGTGAAATGTACGACCAGGCTCGTGAGCGTGGCCGTCAGCGCGAGCCGAATCTGTTCCGTAGCCTGGTAGGTACCAGTCGTGCCATCCAGCAAGTGCGCCAGATGATGCAGCAGGTCGCTGATACCGAGGCCAGCGTGCTGATCCTTGGCGAATCGGGAACCGGTAAGGAGGTGGTAGCGCGCAACCTGCACTATCACTCCAAGCGACGTGAGGCGCCTTTTGTACCGGTCAACTGTGGGGCCATTCCCGCCGAGCTGTTGGAAAGCGAACTGTTCGGCCATGAGAAGGGTGCCTTTACCGGGGCAATCAGTAGCCGTGCCGGGCGTTTTGAGTTGGCCAACGGTGGCACCCTGTTCCTCGATGAAATTGGCGATATGCCGCTGCCGATGCAGGTCAAGCTGCTGCGCGTACTGCAGGAGCGGACCTTCGAGCGGGTAGGCAGCAATAAAACGCAAAGTGCCGACGTACGTATCATCGCCGCCACCCACAAGGATCTGGAGAAGATGATCGAGGAGGGCAGTTTTCGCGAGGACCTGTACTACCGACTGAATGTCTTTCCCATCGAGATGGCCCCGTTGCGCGAGCGTATCGAGGACATTCCTCTGTTGATGAACGAGCTGATTTCGCGCATGGAGCATGAGAAGCGTGGTTCCATTCGCTTCAACTCGGCGGCCATCATGTCGCTGTGTCGGCATGACTGGCCGGGTAACGTACGCGAGCTGGCCAACCTGGTTGAGCGCATGGCCATCATGCACCCCTACGGAGTGATCGGCGTGGCCGAGCTGCCGAAGAAATTCCGGCATGTCGATGATGAGGACGAGCAGCTCTCCAGCCTGCGTGAGGAGTTGCAGGAGCGTGACGCGTTGATGGGTAATTTGCCGAGCCTGGAAAGTGGCGCGTTGCTGCCGCCGGAAGGTATCGACCTCAAGGAATACCTGGGCAACCTGGAGCAAGACCTGATCCAGCAGGCCCTGGATGATGCGGGCGGGGTAGTGGCGCGCGCCGCCGAGCGCTTACGTATCCGGCGTACCACCTTGGTCGAGAAGATGCGCAAGTACGGCATGAATCGGCGTGACGAGGATGATGAGGCTGAGTAACTGTATGCCGGTTTCTTGGCGCTGATTGTTTGTTTTTAAAATAACCCATTGATTTTAATGGCTTATTTTTTGGGCACAGGCTTTGCAGTGATTCTCGCAACTGAACGTGGCTGACCGTTTTTCGACGGTAGGCCTTTGATGCGAGAGCCGAGCATGAGCATGCACCCTTACAGCCTGCGTCCTGTTGCCGATGAGCAGCAAGCGGCTAACCAGCTCCAGCAGCGTGTCGAACAGTTGCAGCAGATGTCGCTGCAGCTGGGCAACTCTTATGGCTTGCTGGAAGCCCGCGTCAGCGAGCTGAAGGGGCAATTGGCCCAGGCCAGTGCCGAGCGTCTGGAGCAGCTGGCAGAAAAGGAGCGCCTGGCCCAGCGTCTGCAGAGCCTGCTGGATATCCTGCCGGGTGGGGTCGTGGTGCTGGACGGTCGTGGTCGGGTGGTCGAGGCCAACCCGCTGGCGCTTGAGTTGCTGGGCGAGCCGCTGCTGGGGGTGTTCTGGCGGGAAGTCATCCAGCGTAGTTTCGCGCCGCGTGCCGATGATGGCCATGAAATTTCCCTACAGGACGGACGTCGCCTGTCGCTGGCCACGCGTTCGCTGGCCGGTGAGCCGGGGCAGCTGATTCTGCTGACCGATCTGACGGAAACTCGTCGCTTGCAGGATGAGCTGGCACGGCATGCCCGGCTCTCTGCGCTAGGTCGCATGGTTGCTTCGCTGGCCCACCAGATACGCACACCGCTATCTACCGCCTTGCTGTATGCCAGTCACCTGGCTGAGCAGACGCTTCCTGTGGAGCAGCAGCAGCGCTTTGCCGCACGACTCAAGGAGCGCCTGCATGAGCTGGAGCGACAGGTGCGTGACATGCTGGTCTTTACGCGTGGCGACCTGCCGTTGCCTGACCGCCTGACCCCAGCGCAATGCCTGTTTGCCCTGCGCGAGGCCAGTGCCCAGTTGCTGGAAGGGCAGCAGGTACGCTGGCAATGCGATGCACGCGATGGCTTGCTGGTGTGCCATCGCGATGTCTTGCTGGGCGCGTTGCACAACCTGCTGGAAAATGCCTGCCAGTCTGCGCCAGGCCCGCTGCGCATCAAGGTGCATCTGTACCGGCGTGGTGAGCACTTGCGCCTGTGCGTGAGCGACAATGGCCCGGGCATGGCGGCCCAGCTTGTGCAGCAGCTGGGTGAGCCGATGGTGAGTAGCAAGCCGCAAGGGACGGGGCTCGGGCTGGCGGTCGTCAAGGCGGTGGCGCAAGCTCATCGCGGCCGGCTGCTGATGTTCTCACGTCTGGGGCGTGGTACCTGCGCGGTGCTGGAGCTGCCCCTGCTGGTGGCGGCAAGCGAGGTGCTCTCATGTCCCCGTTGATTCTGCTGGTCGAGGATGATGCGGCCTTGCGCGAGGCGCTCGGCGAAACGCTACAACTAGGCGGCTACGCCGTCTGCCCCTGCGCCAGTGCTGAGCAGGCGCTGGCTGAGTTGACGCGCCAGTCGTTCAGTCTGGTATTGAGTGATGTGAACATGCCGGGCATGGATGGCCATCAGTTGCTGCAACAAATTCGCCAGCAGCAGCCTTGGTTGCCGGTTTTGCTGATGACCGCCTATGCCAGTGTCGAGCGTGCGGTATCGGCGATGCGCGAGGGTGCGCAGGATTATCTGGTCAAACCCTTCGAGCCGCGTCAGTTGCTGCAGGAGGTGGCACGTCATGCACGCGGCCAGTTGCAGGAAGATGACGGCCCGGTTGCGGTCGAGGCCAGCAGTCGGCAGCTGCTGGAGCTGGCGGCGCGGGTGGCGCGCAGTGACAGCACGGTGTTGATTACCGGGGAGTCGGGCAGTGGCAAGGAAGTGCTGGCGCGTTATCTGCATCAGCAGTCACCCCGCAGCCAGGGACCTTTCATTGCCATCAATTGCGCAGCGATCCCCGAGAATATGCTGGAAGCGACGCTGTTCGGTCATGAGAAAGGCGCGTTTACCGGCGCGGTACAGAGCCAGCCGGGCAAGTTCGAACTGGCGCAGGGCGGCACGTTACTGCTTGATGAGGTCTCGGAGATGCCCCTGGCCTTGCAAGCCAAGTTGCTGCGCGTGCTGCAGGAGCGCGAAGTGGAGCGGGTGGGCGCACGCAAGGCCATTCAGCTGGATATTCGTGTGCTGGCCACCAGCAACCGTGACCTGCAGGCGGAAGTGAGTGCGGGGCGTTTCCGTGAAGACCTGTTCTATCGCCTGTCAGTGTTCCCGCTGGCCTGGCTGCCGTTGCGCCAGCGTCCGGCGGATATCCTGCCCCTGGCCGAGCGCCTGTTGCGGCGCCATGCGGCCAAGCTGCACATGGCCGCTGTGCAGCTGGGTGACTCGGCCTGCCAGGCGCTGCTCGCGCACGCCTGGCCAGGCAATGTGCGTGAGCTGGATAACGCTATGCAGCGCGCATTGATTTTGCAGCAGGGCGGGGTGATCCAGGCCGCCGACCTGTGCCTGCAGGGTGCGCCGAGCGCCGTGCCGACCCGTATAGCTGCTGTTGCGCTGCCAGGTGTGACGGCCGCTGTCGAGCGGGACGAGCCTCTGGATGATGCACGGCGTCAGCATGAGTTCCAGCACATCATGGCTACTCTGAAAAGCGAGCGGGGGCGCCGTCGCGAGGCGGCCGAACGGTTGGGGATCAGCCCGCGTACCCTGCGCCACAAGCTGGCGCAGATGCGTGATGCCGGTCTGGATGTGGATGCCTATCTCTTCGGCTAGGAGCCTGCATGGTTGACCCGTGCAGGTGAACAGGCCGTACCGATTTGACCGGGCCAGGTCTCTGGCTGGTACCTCCCTGCGCTAACGCTTTCTGAATCTGCATCGCAGGTTTGTTGGCATCCTTGTTGCAAAGACCTTCTTAAAGCGCCGCAGCGCGTCAAAAAAAATGCGGCCAGGAGGATCAGATGAGCCAGGGTGTCGAATTCAATCGCCTGATGTTGGAAATGCGTGCCATGCAAATGGATGCCATGGCGCGCGCAAAACCACTCGAGCAGCCTCAGGAGGTCGGTGCGCCGAGCTTCTCCGATCTGCTGGGTCAGGCGGTGAACAAGGTCAGCGATACCCAGAAGGCGGCTAACCAGCTGGCTACTGCGTTCGAGATGGGACAGGGCGGGGTTGACCTGGCGGATGTGATGATTGCTTCGCAGAAGGCCAGTGTCTCCATGCAGGCGCTGACCCAGGTGCGCAACAAGGTCGTCCAGGCCTATCAAGACATCATGCAGATGCCGGTTTGAGGGTGGGCTGAATCATGGCTGAAGCAGCAGTGGAAAATATGCCGGTCAAAAGCGAAGCAAGTACCTCGGGTAAGCCGCTGTTGGGCCTGGCCTTCCTGGACAACCTGGCACAGATGTCGATGTTGCGCCAGCTAGGCTTGCTGGTGGGGCTGGCGGCAAGCGTAGCCATCGGTTTTGCCGTGGTGTTGTGGTCGCAGCAGCCGGATTACCGTCCCCTGTATGGCAGCCTGTCGGGTATGGACGCCAATCAGGTGGTCGAGGCACTGAATACCGCCAATATTCCGTTCCGCGTCGAGCCAAACTCCGGCGCAGTACTGGTCAAGGCCGATGACTTGGCACAGGCGCGTTTGCGTCTGGCGGGTGCGGGTATTGCGCCGAGTGACGGCACCATCGGCTTTGAATTGCTGGATAAGGAACAAGGCCTGGGGACCAGTCAGTTCATGGAGGCCACTCGCTATCGGCGAGGCCTCGAAGGAGAGCTGGCGCGTACCGTGGCCAGCCTCAACAACGTCAAGGCTGCCCGTGTACATTTGGCGATCCCCAAGAGTTCGGTGTTTGTGCGTGATGAGCGAAAGCCCAGCGCTTCGGTACTGGTCGAGCTTTATCCTGGGCGAGCGCTGGAGCCGGGGCAGGTAACGGCCATCGTCAACCTGGTGGCCACTAGCGTGCCTGAGCTGGATAAGTCGCAAGTCACTGTGGTCGACCAGAAAGGCAATCTGCTCTCTGATCAGCAGGAGCTATCCGAGCTGACTATCGCCGGGCGCCAATACGACTACAGCCGGCGTATGGAAAGCCTGTTTACCCAGCGCGTACACAGCATCCTGCAGCCTGTGCTGGGCAATGGGCGCTACAAGGCAGAGGTGTCTGCCGACGTGGATTTCAGTGCCGTGGAATCGACGTCGGAAATGTTCAACCCGGATCAGCCGGCGCTACGCAGCGAGCAACTGCTCAAGGAACAGCGGTCATCGGCGCTGGGGCCGCAAGGGGTGCCCGGTGCCTTGAGTAACCAGCCACCGGGTGCCGCGGCAGCGCCTGAGCAGGCTGCCGCGGCTGCTCCCGCCGGGGCAGTGGCGCCGGGACAGCCGTTGCTTGACGCGAATGGCCAGCAGGTCATTGATCCGGCCACCGGCCAGCCCATGCTGGCACCTTACCCGGCCGACAAGCGTGATCAGACTACGCGCAATTTCGAGCTGGACCGTTCGATCAGTTATACCCGCCAGCAGCAGGGGCGCCTGAAGCGTCTCTCGGTAGCGGTGGTGCTGGATGATCAGATCAAGGTTGATCCGCAAAGTGGCGCGGTTACCCGCCAGCCCTGGAGTAACGAGGAGTTGGCGCGCTTCACCCGCCTGGTACAGGATGCCGTCGGGTTTGATGCCAGCCGTGGTGACAGCGTCAGCGTGATCAATGCGCCATTCAGCGATATGACCGGCGAGGAGTTGGCCGAGATTCCCTTCTACACCCAGCCGTGGTTCTGGGATATCGTCAAACAGGTGCTTGGCGTGTTGTTTATCCTGGTGCTGGTGTTTGGTGTGCTGCGCCCGGTACTCAACACCATCATCAATCCCGGTAAGGGTTCTGGTGCGGGCGAAGGTGGACGGGGTGGCGATGTCGAGCTGGGTGACTTGGAGGGTTTGGGTGGCGAGCTTAGCGAGGACCGTGTCAGTCTGGGTGGTCCGAGCAGTATCATGCTGCCCAGTCCGACCGAGGGCTACGAGGCGCAACTCAATGCCATCAAGAGCCTGGTCGCCGAAGACCCGGGTCGTGTGGCTCAGGTAGTCAAAGAGTGGATTAACGCCGATGAGTGACAATCGCCCCGGTAAGCTGAACAAGGTCGACAAGGCCGCTATTCTTCTGCTCTCGCTGGGTGAGACCGATGCTGCGCAGGTGTTGCGCCACATGGGCCCCAAGGAAGTGCAGCGGGTGGGTGTGGCGATGGCCGCGATGCGCAATATCCAGCGCGAGCAGGTCGAGCAGGTGATGAGCGAGTTCGTCGAGGTGGTTGGTGATCAGACCAGCCTGGGCGTCGGTGCCGATGGTTATATCCGCAAGATGCTGACCCAGGCACTGGGCGAGGACAAGGCCGGCAACCTGATCGACCGCATTCTGCTGGGTGGCAGTACCAGTGGTCTGGATAGCCTGAAGTGGATGGAGCCGCGTGCCGTAGCCGACGTGATTCGCTATGAACATCCGCAGATCCAGGCCATCGTGGTCGCCTATCTGGACCCGGACCAGGCCGCCGAAGTGCTGAGTAATTTCGATCACAAGGTGCGTCTGGATATTGTCCTGCGGGTTTCGTCATTGAATACCGTGCAGCCGGCAGCCCTCAAAGAACTCAACCAGATTCTCGAGAAGCAGTTCTCCGGGGCTGCCAACACCACGCGGGCCAACCTGGGTGGGGTCAAGCGCGCGGCGGATATCATGAACTTCCTCGACAGTTCGGTAGAGGGACAGCTGATGGACTCGATCCGCGAAGTGGACGAGGACCTGTCGACGCAGATCGAGGATCTGATGTTTGTCTTCGACAACCTGGCCGATGTCGACGACCGGGGGATTCAGGCACTGTTGCGCGAGGTGTCGTCCGATGTGCTGGTGCTGGCGCTCAAGGGGGCCGACGAAGCGATCAAGGAAAAAGTTTTCAAGAACATGTCCAAGCGTGCTGCCGAGTTGCTGCGCGACGACCTGGAAGCCAAGGGGCCGGTCAAGGTCAGCGAGGTGGAAGCCGCGCAGAAAGAAATCCTCACCATTGCCCGGCGTATGGCCGAATCCGGCGAGATCGTTCTCGGTGGTGCCGGTGGCGAGGCGATGATCTGATGCGGAGTAGTCGTTGATGGCCGCCAAGGAAAATCCCAGTGAGTTGATTCGCGCCAAGGATCTGGCGGCCTTCGATCGCTGGGCGTTGCCCAGTTTTGATGAGGGTGACGTGAGCAGCCTGCTGCCGTCTAGCGGGACTGCTGAGGAGCTGGTGGACGCCGAGTCGTCACGGCTCGCCGAGCCTGTCGCACAGGGTGAAGATGTGCCGCTTGAAGAGGTCAAGCCCCTGACCCTCGAGGAGCTGGAGGCCATTCGTCAGGAGGTCTACCAGGAGGCCTACAACGAAGGCTTTAGTGTCGGCGAGCGTGACGGCCTGCATGCCGGGCAGGTCAAGGCGCGCCAGGAAGCCGAGGTGCAGCTGCAGGCTAAAGTGCAACGCCTGGAGCAGTTGATGGAACACCTCTTCGAGCCCATTGCCCAGCAGGACCAGCAACTGGAACAGGCGCTGCTGGATGTACTGATCCGCGTGTCCCGCGAAGTCATCCAGCGCGAATTGCACAGCGATTCCAGCCAGTTGCGCCAGGTGTTGCAGGGGGCGCTCAAGTTACTGCCAATGGGCGCCGGCAACATCACCCTGTATGTCAATCCGCAGGATTTCGAACTGGTCAAGGCGCTGCGTGAACGGCATGCCGAGCAATGGCGGATCTTTGAGGACGACAGTCTGCTGCCGGGTGGCTGCCGTATCGAGACGGAGCACAGCCGTATCGATGCGACGATCGAAACGCGCCTGAACGAGGCCATCAAGCAGCTTTATGAACAGCAGCGTCTGCAGGCAGCCCATGTGCCGCCGGCGGATATCCAGCTTGATCTGGAGACTGGCGATGCGCCTTGAGCGCAGTAGTTTTGCGCGGCGCCTGGGCGGCTATGCCGAGGCCCTCAAGTTGCCCCAGCAGCCTGTGGTGGAGGGCCGTCTGCTGCGCATGATCGGTCTTACTCTGGAAGCCGAGGGGTTGCGTGCAGCCATCGGCAGTCGTTGCCTGGTGATCAATGACGACAGCTATCACCCGGTGCAGGTCGAAGCCGAAGTGATGGGGTTTGCCGGCGGCAAGAGTTTCCTCATGCCGACTGGCAGTCTGGCGGGTATTGCCCCGGGTGCGCGGGTGGTGCCTTTGCCGGATGCTGGCCGTCTGCCGATGGGCATGAGCATGCTGGGCCGGGTGCTGGATGGTGCCGGGCGCGCCCTGGATGGCAAGGGGGGGATGAAGGCCGAGGACTGGGTGCCGTTGGACGGTCCGACCATCAACCCGCTTAATCGGCATCCGATCGACCAACCACTGGATGTAGGCATTCGTGCCATCAACGGTCTGCTTACCGTGGGGCGTGGGCAGCGCCTGGGTTTGTTTGCCGGTACCGGGGTGGGTAAGTCGGTATTGCTGGGCATGATGACGCGTTTCACCGAGGCCGAAATCATTGTCGTGGGCCTGATCGGTGAGCGTGGTCGCGAGGTCAAGGAGTTCATCGAGCATATTCTCGGCGAAGAGGGGCTTAAACGCGCAGTGGTCGTGGCTTCGCCGGCCGATGATGCGCCGCTGATGCGTCTGCGTGCGGCGATGTATTGCACGCGCATCGCCGAGTACTTCCGTGATCGTGGGAAGAACGTCCTGTTGCTGATGGATTCACTTACGCGCTTTGCCCAGGCACAGCGCGAGATCGCCCTGGCCATCGGCGAACCGCCGGCCACCAAGGGTTATCCGCCATCGGTGTTTGCCAAACTGCCGAAACTGGTTGAGCGCGCGGGTAATGCTGAGCAGGGTGGCGGTTCGATTACCGCTTTCTACACCGTGCTGTCGGAGGGCGACGACCAGCAGGACCCGATTGCCGACTCGGCACGCGGGGTGCTGGATGGGCACTTTGTCTTGTCCCGACGGCTGGCTGAGGAAGGCCATTACCCAGCGATCGATATCGAAGCTTCCATCAGTCGGGTTATGCCGCAAGTGGTCAGCCCGGAACACCTGCAGGCGGCACAACGCTTCAAGCAACTGTGGTCGCGCCTGCAGCAGAGCCGTGATCTGATCAGCGTGGGTGCCTATGTGCCGGGCTCGGATCGTGAGACCGATCAGGCGTTGGCTGTGCAGCCAGCCATGCAGGCGTTCCTGCGCCAGGGCCTACAGGAAAGCGAGGGGCTGTCACGCAGCCTGGAGCGCCTGGTCGGGGTGTTGTCCACGCCCCAGGCCGGTTGATAGACGCCCGCCATGAGCCTCAAACGAGCCGAACGCCTGCTGCCAGTGGTGCAGATGGCCGAGCGTGAAGAACAGGATGCCGCGCGTGCCCTGGCGCGTAGTCAGGAGCAGTTGCGCCAGGGTGAAGTGAAACTGGGCGAACTGCAGCGCTATCGTCACGATTACCAGCAGCAGTGGCTGCAGCAGGGCAGTCAGGGCGTCAGTGGGCAATGGTTGATGAATTACCAGCGCTTTCTCAGTCAGCTGGAAGTCGCCATTGGCCAACAACAGCGTAGCATCGACTGGCTGCGTGACAATCAGCAGCGTGCACGAGACCTCTGGCAACAGAAACATGTGCGTCTGGAAGGCCTGCGTAAACTGGTGCAGCGCTACCGTGATGAGGCGCGCCAGGCCGAGGATCGCCGTGAACAGCGCCTGCTGGACGAGTTGGCACAGCGCCTAAACCAACGAGATACGCCCTGAGAGGCTTGTTCTCGCGGGCGGCGAGTGCTAAACCTGAGGCCAGCCTCAGGGCTCAATACATTCAAACAAGGAGTCATCCATGGCCATTCTTGCCCAGCCTTCGGCCGATGGACAGGAGCTACACATCAGTATCCAGGGACGTTTCGATTTTGGTGCTCATCAAGAGTTTCGCAATGCCTACGAGCGTGTTGAGGTAACCCCCAAGCGCTACGTGGTCGACCTGCGAGATACCACCTACCTCGACAGCTCGGCGCTTGGCATGTTGCTGTTGTTGCGTGACTATGCAGGCGGCGATCGTGCAGATATTCGGCTGATCAACTGCAACGCCGATGTACGCAAGATCCTGGCCATTTCCAACTTCGAGCAACTGTTCAGCATTGCCTGACTCCGTGGACAACCGGCTGACGGTCCTGATTGCCGAGGACAGCCCGGCCGACCGCATGCTTTTGTCGACCATCGTCAGTCGCCAGGGGCATCGTGTGCTGACCGCCGCCAATGGCCTGGAAGCTGTCGCCTTGTTCCAGCAGGAGCAGCCGCAACTGGTGCTGATGGATGCACTGATGCCGGTTATGGACGGTTTCGAGGCGGCCCGGCGCATCAAGCAACTGGCCGGGCAGACCCTGGTACCGATCATCTTCCTGACTTCGCTGACCGAGAGCGAAGCCCTGGCGCGTTGCCTGGAGGCCGGCGGCGACGATTTTCTGGCCAAACCCTACAACCGGGAAATCCTCGACGCCAAGATCAAGGCAATGAACCGCCTGCGCCTACTGCAGGCCACGGTGCTGGAACAGCGCGACCTGATTGCCCGGCATAACGAGCACTTGTTGACCGAGCAGCGCGTTGCCAAGGCGGTCTTCGACAAGGTGGCGCACTCTGGCTGCCTGAATGCACCGAATATCCGCTACCTGCAATCACCCTATGCGCTGTTCAACGGTGATCTGTTGCTGGCGGCGTTCAAGCCTTCGGGAGGCATGCACGTGTTGCTCGGTGACTTCACCGGGCATGGCTTGCCCGCGGCTATTGGTGCCATGCCGCTGGCTGAAGTGTTCTACAGCATGACCGCCAAGGGTTTCGGCATGACCGATATCCTGCGCGAGATGAACGCCAAGCTGAAGCGTATCCTGCCGGTGGGGGTCTTCTGCTGCGCCGCATTGCTCAACCTGAGTTTTCAGCGCCGGGTGCTTGAGGTATGGAATGGTGGGTTGCCGGATGGCTACCTGCGGCGCTCCATGGATGGTCATTTGCAGCCGCTGGTTTCCCGGCACTTGCCGTTGGGGATCCTTGACGAAAGCGCTTTCAATCCTGCCTGCGAAGCCTATCCGTTGCAGCAGGGCGATCGCATCTTCCTGCTTTCCGACGGCGTCCTGGAAACCAGCAATGCCGAGGGTGAGTTGTTTGGTGAGCAGCGGCTTTGTGAGCTCTTGCTGGCGAATCGGCAGCCGACCAGTCTGTTTGCGGAAATCCAGCAAGCCTTGGCCGACTTTCATGGGCAGAGCAAGGATGATCTCAGTCTGCTGGAGGTGGAGTGGGTCGATGAGGCACGGCTACAGCGTCCCGCGCTAAGCCTGGCAGGGAGTGGTGGCAGTACTCTGCATGACTGGAACGTGCAGTTCGAGTTCCGTGCCGAAAGCCTTCGCCACTACAATCCGCTGCCATTTCTTCTCCAGTTGTTGCTGGAGGTGCAACCGCTGCGCGCGCGGGCTGGACAGCTGTATACGGTACTCGCCGAGTTGTATTCGAATGCCCTGGAACATGGCGTATTGGGTCTGGACTCTCGCCTCAAGCGCGATGCCGAAGGTTTTGCTCGCTACTACCAGGCGCGTAGTGCCGGTCTGGCCAGCCTGACTGAAGGTTATGTGCGGGTTTTGTTCGAGGTGCGTAGTGCGGCCCAGGGCGGTGGCTGCCTGCGTGTGCAGGTGGAAGACAGTGGTAGCGGACTGAGCGAGCAGCTGGCTCATCCCCCGGCGCAGGCGCAGGATGCGTTGAGTGGACGTGGTTTGGCGTTGGTCAGAAAACTGGCGGATGCCTGTCATTGGCAAGCGGCTCAGCGCTGTCTGAGCGTAGAGTTCCATTGGCCGGCTCAGGCATAATCCGCCAGCGCGCAGCAAGGAGACGGGCGGATGGCAGCTGAACACCTGGAAGGCAGTGTACTGGCAACGCTGCGTGACGTGATGGAAAACGAGTACCCGGTGTTGCTGGATACCTTCATCGTCGATTCCGAAGAGCGGCTGCGAGGTTTGCAGCAGGGGCTTGAGGGGGCCGACGCGCAAGCCCTGCGTCTGGCCGCGCATAGCTTCAAGGGCAGTTGCAGCAACATGGGCGCCAGCCTGCTGGCCGGCCTGTGCAAGCAGTTGGAAGACTGTGCGCGCCGTGAGCAACTGGAGCAGGCCCCCGCCCTTGTTGAGCAGATTGCCCGTGAGTTTGCCATCGTGCGGATCCTGCTCAAGAGCGAGCGTCAACGCTACGCCAACTGATCTGTAAAACCTGGCCCGATCCTTGCTTTTTATCCGTTACCTAAACCCTGGAACGGAGACAGCTCATGGCCGTTGCTCCTGATCTGCTGCTGCAGATGAATGTCGAGGTCAAACCTCGCTATGCCCCGGCGAAGACGGCGGAAAAGCCCGCCCAGCCTGGGCGCGATGATTTTTCCAATGTCTATGCCCGCGAGCGCCAGAACCAGGCGCCGGAGCGTCGTGAGGCTGCTTCACGCAGCGCGACTGGAGAGGTACGTGGTGCGACTGAGCGCGCCGGTGACGGCAAACCGGCGCAACATGACGGCGATACGCTTGCCGCTGATGGCAAGGGTTTGCCGAGCGATGCCCCGCCAGGCGGTGATCTGCCGGCTGTCGTCGATGATCAGTCAGCCTTGGCGGAACTGGACCCACTGTTGTTGCTTGGCTTGACCGGACAAGAGGGGGAGCAAAGCGCTGCGGCTGATCTGCCGCTGGCTGCAGCCCAGTCTGAGCTGTCTGACCAGGCTGAGGAAGACTCCGCTGATTTGCTGCTGGATGCTGTCGTGCTCGGTGCGCAGCCGGCGTCTGTGCTTCAGGATCAGATCAGTAAGCCATCTACCGAGGCCGAGCTGCAGGTAAACGGCACGCTCAATATAGCCCAGCGCCAGGCGGCCTTGGCCAGTAGCAGCGGGGCGCCGGCGCAGGCCGCCAGTGAACTGCTGGAAGAAAATGCGGGCAGTGATCCCCACGTGGAGCAATGGCTGCCAGAAAACGTGGAGAGCCTGAGCAGACAGCTTGAGCAGCCGCTCAGCAACGCCTCGCTGCCCCGTGCTGAGCCTCTGGAGGCACGGCTTAGCGTGCTCAGTCAGGCGATTGCGCAGAATAATCTCAATACTGCACGAGTGGCTTCACCGGTACTCCCGCAAGTGCCCGGTGCAGCGCTCAATCTGCAACAGCCGGGTTGGGCAGAGGGCGCAGTGGACAAGGTGATGTGGATGTCCAGCCAGAATCTGAAAAGTGCCGAGATCGAGCTGAACCCAGCGGAGCTGGGACGCCTTGAAGTGCGTATCAGCCTGAATCAGGAGCAGACCCAGATTACCTTTGCCAGTGCCAATGCCAACGTCCGTGATGCCCTGGAAACCCAGTTGCATCGCCTGCGGGAGATGTTCAACCAGCAGGGCATGACCCAGTTGGATGTCAATGTATCCGACCAGTCGCCAGGCCGCGGTTGGCAGGGGCAGGGCGAGGAGGGGCGTGGTGCAACGGCCGGACGCAACGACAGGGAAGCCGATCCGCTGCTGTTGCAGGGGGTTAGCGAAGTGCACAGTCAGCCCGGTCGCATAGGCTTGGGACTGGTTGACTATTACGCCTGAGCGTACATGACGCACACCAACGGCGGCCCCTGTTAAGGGGCCGTTTGTTTATCGGCAAGAATAGCTGTCAGGGGTAGGCGCGGCGGGTACGGGACGCTAGAGTTGCGGGCAGGGTCAGGTGTCTGGCACAACCCTTGCTCTCACCTGGTAACTACGCCTGAAAAGGTCGACTAGCGACGGATTATTGGCATGGCGAAGAAAGAAAAAGCCGCAGCGCCGGATGGCGACGAAAAGCCGGCAGGCAAAAGCAAGCTCAAGCTGATCATCATCATTGTCGTGGTGGTGCTGTTGGCGGTTGGTCTGTCGGTGGGGGGGACGCTGTTCTTCCTGGGCAAGAAGGATGATGCGCCGGCCGAGGCCAAGAGCGAAGCGCCTGCGGCCCCCGTCAAGCAGCTGGCCATCTATGAGAATGTGGCGCCAGCTTTCGTGGTCAACATCAGCCATGCCGGACGGCAGCGTTATATGCAGGTGAGCGTGGCGTTGATGGCGCGCGACCAGGCCAAGCTGGATGCGCTGAAAGTACACCTGCCGTTACTGCGCAATCAGCTCAACATGCTGTTCGCCAGCCAGAATTTCGACAGCCTGATGACGCCCGTCGGCAAGGAAATGCTCCGCCAACAGGCCACCACCACGGTGCAGGAACTGGCCAAGAAGGAAGTCGGTGACGGCGTGGTCGAGCAAGTGCTTTTTACCAACTTTGTCTTGCAGTAGGAGCCGGCCCGGATGGCTGTTCAGGATCTGCTTTCCCAGGATGAGATCGATGCCCTGTTGCATGGGGTCGACGATGGCATCGTCGAGACCGAGAGCGACAGTGAGCCAGGTAGCGTCAAGAGCTATGACCTGACCAGCCAGGATCGCATCGTCCGTGGACGTATGCCGACCCTGGAAATGATCAACGAGCGTTTTGCCCGCTATACCCGCATCAGCATGTTCAACCTGCTGCGCCGCTCGGCGGATGTCGCGGTGGGTGGCGTGCAGGTGATGAAGTTCGGCGAGTACGTACACTCCTTGTATGTGCCGACCAGCCTCAATCTGGTGAAGATGAAACCCTTGCGCGGTACCGCGCTGTTCATTCTCGATGCCAAGCTGGTCTTCAAGCTGGTGGACAACTTCTTTGGCGGTGATGGTCGCCACGCCAAAATCGAGGGGCGTGAGTTCACGCCTACCGAGCTACGCGTGGTGCGCATGGTCATTGACCAGGCCTTCAAGGATCTCAGCGAGGCCTGGCATGCAGTGCTCGATGTGCATTTCGAGTACATCAACTCCGAGGTCAACCCGGCGCTGGCCAATATCGTCAGTCCCAGTGAAGTAGTAGTGGTATCCACCTTTCACATCGAACTGGATGGTGGTGGGGGTGATCTGCATATCACCATGCCGTACTCGATGATCGAGCCAATCCGCGAAATGCTCGATGCGGGCTTCCAGTCGGACATGGATGATCAGGACGAACGCTGGATCAAGGCCCTGCGCGAAGACGTCCTGGACGTCAAGGTGCCACTGGAGGCCACGGTGGCGCGGCGCAACTTGCGTCTGCGCGAGATTCTCAACATGCAGCCCGGTGATGTCATACCGGTGGAGCTGCCCGAACACATGGTCATGCGCGCCAATGGCGTGCCGACCTTCAAGGTCAAGCTTGGCGCGCACAAGGGCAACCTGGCGCTGCAAGTGCTGGAGCCGGTCGAGCGACCGCGCTGACCAGCAGCTTACTCTTACTAGCGAATGGATGAGGTCGGCTTATGGCAGACGAAGAAGCAACTTCCCCCGAAGAACAGGCTCTGGCCGATGAGTGGGCGGCCGCGTTGGCCGAGGCGGGTGATGAGGCCAGCCAGGATGATATCGATGCGCTAATGAACCAGGCGCCGGCTGCCCCTTCAGCTCCGGCGGCGCCGCGTGCGCCCATGGAGGAGTTCGGCGCCGCGCCGAAGATCAGCAACGTCCCGCAGGGGCTTGAAGGCCCCAACCTGGATGTGATTCTCGATATTCCGGTGAGCCTGTCGATGGAGGTGGGTAGCACCGAGATCAGCATCCGCAACCTGCTACAGCTCAATCAGGGCTCGGTGGTCGAGCTGGATCGTCTGGCCGGGGAGCCGCTGGATGTGCTGGTCAACGGCACGCTGATCGCCCACGGCGAAGTGGTGGTGGTCAACGAGAAGTTCGGCATTCGCCTGACCGACGTGATCAGCCCCAGTGAACGTATCAAGAAGCTGCGTTAAGGCCATGCGTAGCCTGATTCTTGGCGTGGCCTGGCTCGTCAGTGGTGTGGCCCTGGCCAACCCGCAGGGGCCGGCCAATGCTTCGGTGAGCGGTGGGGTGGGTTCGTTGTTGCAGCTCTTGTTGGGCTTGCTGCTGGTGCTCGGCTTGATCTTTGCGATGGCCTGGCTGCTGCGCCGTGTGCAACAGATCACGCCGCGTGGTGGGCAGGTCATCCGTCTGTTGTCCAGCCAGGCATTGGGTCCGCGCGAGCGCCTGTTGCTGGTGCAGGTCGGCGAGGAACAACTGTTGCTGGGGCTGACCGCGGGTCGAATCACCCCGTTGCATGTGTTGAAAACGCCGGTCAGCCTGGCGGATCACCAGCCAGCCACTCCTGAATTTGCCCAGCGGCTGATGGAAGCCCTGGGGCGCGTGCCCAAGGATCAACCATGAAGTGCTGCCTGCGATTCGTTCTGCTGCTGGGCCTGATGCTATTCGGGCCATTGGCTCTGGCGGCTGACGACCCGCTGAAAATCTCGGCGATTACCCTGAGTACCAACGCCGAAGGCCAGCAGGAATACTCGGTCAGCCTGCAGATCCTGCTGATCATGACGGCGCTGAGCTTTATCCCGGCGTTTGTCATGCTGATGACCAGCTTTACACGGATCATCATCGTGTTTTCCATCCTGCGCCAGGCGCTGGGTTTGCAGCAGACGCCGTCCAACCAGTTGCTGGTAGGCATGGCGCTGTTTCTCACGATGTTCATCATGGCGCCGGTGTTCGAGCGGATCAACGCCGAGGCGCTACAGCCCTATCTCAACGAGCAGCTGCCGGCGCAGCAGGCGCTGGCACGTGCCGAAGTGCCGCTCAAGGAATTCATGCTGGCACAGACCCGCGCCTCCGACCTGGAGTTGTTTGTGCGTCTGGCACGTCGTACCGATATTGCCAGCCCGGAGCAGGCGCCGCTGACCATCCTGGTGCCGGCCTTTGTGACTTCGGAACTGAAGACCGCGTTCCAGATCGGGTTCATGATCTTCATTCCGTTCCTGATCATCGACATGGTGGTGGCCAGTATTCTCATGGCGATGGGTATGATGATGCTGTCGCCGCTGATCATTTCCCTGCCATTCAAGATCATGCTGTTCGTGTTGGTTGATGGCTGGGCGTTGATCATCGGCACGTTGGCCGGCAGTTTCGGCACCTTTTAGCGAGGGACAGGCATGACCCCGGAAATTGCTGTTGACCTGTTTCGTGAAGCGCTCTGGCTGACCTCGCTGATCGTCGCCGTCTGCGTAGTACCCAGCCTGATTGTCGGCCTGATGGTTGCCGTATTTCAGGCCGCCACGCAGATCAACGAACAGACCCTGAGCTTTCTGCCGCGTCTGCTGGTGATGCTGATTACCCTGGTGGTGCTCGGGCCCTGGCTGGTTACCCAGTTGATGGAGTTCACCGAACGGTTGATCCACAACATTCCGCAGCTGATCGGCTGACATGCTGGCGCTGAGTGATGCACAGATCGGCGGCTGGGTAGCCAGTTTCCTGCTGCCGCTTTTTCGCATTGCCGCCTTGCTGATGGTCATGCCGGTCATCGGCACGCAACTGGTGCCGGTGCGTGTGCGTATGTACCTGGCGCTGGCCTTTACTCTGGTGCTGATGCCGGTGTTGCCAGCCATGCCGCAGATTGATGCGCTCAGTCTGCAAGGTTGGTTGTGGATCGGCCAGGAGGTATTGGTCGGGGCATTGCTGGGGTTTTCCCTGCAGTTGTTTTTTCATGCCTTCGTGGTGGCCGGGCAGATGATTGCCATGCAGATGGGCCTGGGCTTTGCCTCGATGGTCGATCCGGCCAACGGTATTTCCGTGGCGGTGCTGGGCCAGTTCCTGCTGATGCTGGTGACCTTGCTGTTTCTCGCCATGAACGGTCACCTGGTGGTATTCGAGGTTCTGGCAGAGAGTTTCGTAACCTTGCCGGTGGGCAGTGGCTTGTTGCTGGATCATTATTTGGCGATTGCTGGCCGCCTGGGCTGGGTGCTGGGTGCCGGGTTGCTGCTGGCGCTGCCGGCGATCACTGCGTTGCTGGTGGTCAATATCGCCTTTGGCGTGATGACCCGCGCGGCACCGCAACTGAATATCTTTGCGATTGGCTTCCCGCTGACCCTGGTTCTGGGACTGGTCATCGTCTGGCTGGGTATGGCCGATATTCTGGCGCAGTACCAGGACTTGGCCCGCGAGGCGTTGTTGTGGCTGCGTGAACTGGCACAGGTACGCTAGATGGCCGAGAGCGAGAGTGGCGCCGACAAGAGCGAACAGCCTACTAGCAAGCGCCTGGAAGAGGCGCGCAAGAAAGGCCAGATCGCCCGCTCCAAGGAGCTCAATACGCTGGTGGTAACCCTGGGGGGCGCCGGTGGCTTGCTGGTGTTTGGCGCAGGCATGGCTGATGCCTTGCTGGGCATCATGCGCGGCAACTTCGAATTGTCACGGGAAGTCCTGCTGGATGAACGCTACATGGCGCTGTACCTGCTGGCTACCGGCAAGCTGGCCCTGGAACTGTTGGCACCACTGATCATGGCATTGCTGGTGATTGCCCTGGCGGGCCCGGTTTCGTTGGGTGGCTGGCTGTTTTCCAGCGAAGCCTTGCAGCCCAAGTTCAGTCGGATGAATCCCTTGTCCGGCCTTAAACGCATGTTCTCGGTTCAGGCGCTGGTGGAGTTGGGCAAGGCGGTTGGCAAGTTCCTGGTCGTGTTAACGGTGGCGGTTGCGGTGTTGATGGCCAATCAGGATGACCTGCTGTCGATTGGTCATGAGCCCCTGCCGCAGGCTATTGCACACAGCGCGCAGATTGTTGGCTGGTGTTCCTTGTGGATGGCCTGCAGTCTGATCCTTATCGCGGCTATCGACGTGCCCTTTCAGCTATGGGATCACAAACAGAAGCTGATGATGACCAAGCAGGAGGTGCGCGACGAGTTCAAGGACACCGAGGGCAAGCCCGAGGTCAAGTCGCGTATCCGCCAACTGCAATATGAAATGGCCCAGCGCCGTATGTTGCAGGAGGTTCCGCAGGCCGATGTGGTGATCACCAACCCGACGCACTTTGCCGTGGCGCTCAAGTACGATGCCGACAAGGGGGGCGCACCGCGCCTGGTTGCCAAGGGCGGAGACTTCCTGGCCCTGAAAATCCGCGAAATTGCCCAGGAACATCGTGTCGAGTTGTTGGAGTCGCCGGCGCTGGCGCGGGCGGTGTTCTATTCCACGGAACTGGACCAGGAAATCCCCGCCGGCTTGTACCTGGCGGTGGCCCAGGTGCTGGCCTACGTCTATCAGCTCAAGCAGTTCCGCGCCGGCAAGGGTAAGCGTCCCGGGCCGCTGCCGGACTTGCCGATTCCGCCGGATCTGCAGCGCGACAGCTGATCTTTGGCAAAGTTGGAATACTTCTTGCGATATCCCCTGTAACGCGCCGGGTGGCGTCAAAAGTTTGAATGGGCAGGGGATACAAGGTGGCAGTGGATCGCAGTCAACTGATCGGCAATCTGCGCAGCAATATGGCAGACCTCAGTCGCGGCAACCTCGGTGTGCCGCTATTGCTGCTGGCTATTCTCGGCATGATGACCTTGCCGATGCCACCCTTCCTGCTGGACGTGTTGTTTACCTTCAATATTGCCCTGTCCATCGTTGTCCTGCTGGTCTGCGTGTATGCCATGCGCCCTTTGGATTTCGCGGTGTTCCCGACCATCCTGCTGGTGGCCACGTTGTTGCGCCTGGCCCTCAACGTAGCCTCTACGCGTGTCGTGCTGCTCAATGGCCACGAAGGCGGCGATGCGGCCGGCAAGGTGATCGAGTCTTTTGGTGAGGTGGTGATCGGCGGCAACTACGTAGTAGGTGCGGTGGTTTTCGCCATCCTGATGATCATCAATTTCGTGGTGGTCACCAAGGGCGCCGGGCGTATTTCCGAGGTTTCCGCGCGTTTTACCCTGGACGCCATGCCCGGCAAGCAAATGGCGATCGATGCCGATCTCAACGCCGGCCTGATCGATCAGCAAGAGGCCAAAACGCGGCGCTCGGAAGTTTCCCAGGAAGCTGACTTCTATGGCTCGATGGATGGTGCCAGCAAGTTTGTGCGCGGTGATGCAGTGGCAGGCTTGCTGATTCTGTTCATCAACCTGATCGGTGGTATCGCCATCGGCATGGCTCAGCACCAGATGAGTTTCGTCGATGCCGGCAAGGTCTATGCCTTGCTGACCATCGGTGACGGTCTGGTGGCGCAGATCCCTTCGCTGCTGCTGTCGACCGCTGCGGCGATCATGGTGACACGTGTTTCCACCTCGGAAGACATGGGTGGACAGGTCAATCGACAGATGTTCGCCTCGCCGAAGGCACTCGCGGTGTCTGCGGCCATTCTGATTGCCATGGGCCTGGTGCCTGGCATGCCGCACGTGTCCTTCATTGGTCTGGGTTTGCTGGCAGCCGGTGGTGCCTACTGGATCTGGCATCGCCAGAAGCAGGTGCGCGAGACGGAAAGCAAGGCGTTGGCCGTGCAGCAGGAGCAGGCGGTGGCGCAGCGTCCGGCGGAAGTCAAGGAGCTGGGCTGGGACGATGTGATGCCGGTCGATATGGTCGGCCTGGAAGTGGGTTATCGACTCATTCCGTTGGTCGATCGTAACCAGGGCGGCCAGTTGCTGGCGCGCATCAAGGGCGTACGCAAGAAGCTGTCGCAAGACATGGGCTTTCTCATGCCCTCGGTGCATATCCGGGATAACCTCGATCTCTTGCCCAATGCCTATCGTCTGACCCTGATGGGGGTGAGTGTGGCTGAGGCCGAGGTGTATCCGGATCGCGAATTGGCAATCAATCCTGGCCAGGTATTTGGCAGTCTCAACGGCATTGCCGCCAAGGATCCGGCGTTTGGTCTGGAGGCGGTGTGGATCGATGCCAGCCAGCGTGATCAGGCTCAATCACTGGGCTACACCGTGGTGGATGCCAGCACCGTAGTGGCAACCCATCTCAACCAGGTGCTCAACAAGCATGCCCATGAGCTATTGGGCCATGAAGAGGTTCAACAGTTGTTGCAGGTGCTGGCCAAGAGTTCGCCGAAGCTTGCCGAAGAGCTGGTGCCGGGGCTGATTTCCCTGTCCGGGTTGCTCAAAGTGTTGCAGGCGCTGCTGCAGGAGCAGGTGCCGGTGCGTGATATCCGCACCATCGCCGAGGCGATCGCCACTGTGGCGCCGAGGAGTCAAGATCCCGCCGCGATCGTTGGCGCGGTGCGCGTTGCCTTGGCCCGTGCCATCGTGCAAAGCCTTGTGGGGCTTGAGCCGGAGCTGCCGGTGATTACCCTGGAACCAAGGTTGGAACAGTTGTTGCTTAACAGTATGCAGAAGGCCGGACAAGGCAGCGAAGACGGCATCCTTCTTGAGCCGGGTATGGCCGAGAAGCTGCAACGTTCGCTGATCGAAGCCGCGCAGCGCCAGGAAATCCTGGGCAAGCCGGCGATTCTTCTGGTGGCAGGACCGGTTCGGGCGATGCTCTCGCGCTTTGCGCGCATGGCGGTGCCGAACATGCATGTACTGGCCTACCAGGAAATCCCGGACAACAAGCAGGTGACCATCGTAGCTACGGTGGGACAGAACTAATCGAGGGCTCCGCTCATGCAGGTCAAACGTTTCTTCGCCGCCGATATGCGCCAGGCCATGAAGCTGGTGCGCGATGAACTGGGTGCCGATGCCTGCATCCTTGGCAACCGCCGTGTGGCCGGTGGGGTCGAGCTGACCGCGGCGCTGGATGTGCAGATGCCGCCGGCCAGTCAGGCCAATCCACAGCTGGAGCAGGAGCTGCGCGCTACCCAGGCAAAAATTGCTGCGGCGCGTAGCGAGCTGGATAACCGTACTCTGGAAGCTAGCCAGAATGGCCAGCTATTTGCTGCCGCCAACGCAGCTGCGGAACGCAAGCCGGCAGCCATGACGTCGCGTACCAGCACGTCGCCGGCCGACCAGCAGGCCCTGGATGCCATGCGTGCCGAGTTGCACGGCTTGCGTGAGCTGATTGAAGTGCAGTTAGGTTCCATTGCCTGGGGACAGCTGCAGAGTCGCCAACCTCAGCAGGCCAGTCTATGGCGGCGCCTGCAACGCCTGGGGCTGTCTGCTGAGCTGAGCCGTCAGATGCTGGAGCGTGTGGCGCGGATCAACGACCCACGTCAAGCCTGGCGTCTTTTGCTGGCGCACCTGGCGCATGCCATTCGCATTCCCGAGCAGGAAGTGATCGAAGAAGGCGGTCTGGTAGCTCTGGTCGGTCCCGCCGGCATGGGCAAAACCACCACCCTGGCCAAGCTGGCCGCGCGTCATGTGCTCAAGCATGGCCCACAGGGGCTGGCGTTGGTGGGTATGGACAGCTTTCGCATCGGTGCCCATGAGCAACTCAAGACCCTTGGGCGTATTCTCAATGTGCCGGTACTGCAGGTTGATCCTGGGCAGTCGCTGAGCCAGGTGTTGGCGCCGTTGGCGCGCAAGAAGCTGGTGCTGATCGATACGGCAGGCCTGCCGGCTAATGACCCGGCGTTGCGCCTGCAACTGGAGGCGCTGGCCAATCGCGGGTTGAAAGTGAAAAATTTCCTGGTTATGGCGGCTACCAGCCAGGGCCAAGTGCTCAAAGCCGCCTACCATGGATACAAACGTTGTGGTCTGGCGGGTTGCATCATCAGTAAGGTCGATGAGGCAGCCTGCTTGGGAGAGGTTCTGGAGCTGGCCATAGGCCAGCAACTGCCGGTAGCCTATCTCACCGATGGTCCGCGGATTCCGGATGATTTGCAGCTGCCCAAGAGTCATCAGCTGGTTAGTCGTGCGGTCAGCCTGCAGCTGCCGGAAGAACCGAGTGAAGACGTGATGGCAGGCGCTTTTGCCGGCTTGTACCAGCAGTCAACACTGCGCGCCGGGTAATTGACGGCCGGCCCTCTGAGGGTCACAGAAGAAATAGTCAGCGGCCTTTGGCCCTACAAGGTGTGTGGAGAAATGGGCAGTATGCATCCCGTACAGGTAATCGCGGTAACCGGTGGCAAGGGCGGCGTCGGCAAGACCAATGTATCGGTCAATCTGTCGCTGGCGCTGGCCGATCTGGGGCGGCGGGTGATGCTGCTGGACGCCGACCTGGGGTTGGCCAATGTGGATGTACTGCTCGGCCTGACGCCCAAGCGGACCCTGGCTGACGTGATCAATGGCGAGTGCGATCTCAAGGATGTGCTGATCCAGGGGCCGGGAGGCATTCGTATCGTCCCCGCGGCGTCTGGCACGCAAAGCATGGTACAGCTATCGCCCATGCAGCATGCAGGCCTGATCCAGGCCTTCAGCGAGATTGGCGATAACGTCGATGTACTGGTGGTGGATACCGCCGCCGGCATTGGTGACGGCGTTGTCAGCTTCGTGCGTGCGGCGCAAGAGGTGATCGTAGTGGTCTGCGATGAGCCTACCTCGATCACCGACGCCTATGCGTTGATCAAGTTGCTCAATCGCGACTACGGCATGAACCGTTTCCGCGTGCTGGCCAACATGGCCCATAGCCCGCAGGAAGGCCGCAATCTGTTTGCTAAACTGACCAAGGTAACCGATCGCTTTCTCGACGATGTGGCCCTGCAATACCTGGGCGCCGTGCCTTACGACGAGTCGGTCCGCAAGGCTGTGCAGAAACAGCGCGCAGTCTACGAAGCCTTCCCGCGTTCGAAGTGCTCCCTGGCGTTCAAGGCAATTGCCCAGAAGGTCGACAGTTGGCCGCTGCCGGCCAATCCGCGCGGCCATCTGGAGTTTTTTGTCGAGCGTTTGGTGCAGCCTTCGACGGCGGGAACGGCCCTATGACAGCAGCCAGTGGACTTCGTATGTACAGTAAGGCGCAGGCGCAGGACTCACAGCATCAGTTGGTCGAGCGCTATGCGCCGTTGGTCAAGCGCATTGCCTATCACTTGTTGGCCCGACTGCCGGCCAGCGTGCAGGTTGAGGATCTCATGCAGGCCGGCATGATTGGCTTGCTGGAAGCCTCGAAAAAATACGATGGCGGCAAGGGTGCCAGTTTTGAAACTTATGCCGGCATCCGCATTCGTGGCGCCATGCTCGACGAGGTGCGCAAGGGCGACTGGGCGCCCCGCTCGGTACACCGTAATACGCGTATGGTCAGCGAAGCAATTCGTGCCATCGAGGCAAGAACGGGAAGAGACGCTAAAGATCAAGAGGTTGCGGCCGAACTCCAATTGAGTCTTGAAGATTACTACGGCATTCTGAGCGACACGCTGGGCAGCCGCCTGTTCAGTTTCGACGACCTGCTGCAGGACGGCGATCAGGGCGGCAGCCGTGATGATATGGCGCGTAGCCATGGTGGGCCGGGACAGGAATTGGAAGAGGCGCGTTTTCAGCAGGCGTTGAGTGAGGCCATCGGTGCGCTGCCGGAGCGTGAACGCCTGGTGTTGGCCCTGTATTACGATGAAGAATTGAACCTGAAGGAAATCGGCGAAGTGCTGGGGGTCAGCGAATCCCGCGTCAGTCAGCTACATAGCCAATGCGCGGCACGTTTGCGCGCTAGGCTCAGTGAGTGGCGGGCGAGCTGATCAGCCGCCGGTTTTACGAATGAGAGGGCGTATTCCAGGGGAATGCGTTTGAGACTGTACGGAGGTCGACTTGGACAAGAATATGAAAATCCTCATCGTTGACGATTTTTCGACGATGCGACGGATCATCAAGAACCTCTTGCGTGACCTGGGCTTTACCAATACGTCCGAGGCCGACGACGGCACTACGGCGTTGCCCATGTTGCAGAGTGGCAGCTTCGACTTCCTGGTCACCGACTGGAACATGCCCGGTATGACCGGTATCGACCTGTTGCGTGCGGTGCGTGCTGATGAGCGGCTCAAGCATTTGCCGGTGCTCATGGTGACTGCCGAGGCCAAACGCGACCAGATCATCGAAGCGGCGCAGGCCGGGGTGAATGGTTATGTGGTCAAGCCCTTCACCGCCCAGGTGTTGAAAGAAAAAATCGACAAGATTTTCGAGCGGGTCAACGGCTGATGTCTGCCGCGAGGGCACTATGGCGTACAACGAAGCAAATGCGCTTGACCTGGAGTCGACGCTGAAAACACATGCCCGTGAGCTGATCGAGACCCTGGAAATGGGCAATGTCAGCGGTGCGGTCCAGCTTATCCATGAATTGAACCAGGTCCGTGATCGCGGCCTGTACCAGGAAGTCGGCAAGCTCACCCGTGAGCTGCACAACGCCATCGTCAATTTCCAGATCGATCCGGCCTCGCCACATGCTCAGGAAGTGTCGCAGATTGCTGATGCGACGGACCGCTTGGGTTATGTGGTGAAAATGACCGAGAAGGCCGCCAATCGCACCATGGACCTGGTGGAAGAAAGCACGCCCCTGCTTGGCGAAATGAGCCAGGCTGCGCAAGGCCTGCGCAATGACTGGGGGCGCTTCATGCGCCGGGAAATGTCGGCCGAAGAATTTCGTGATCTGGCCAGGCGTGTCGAACAGTTCCTTGGCCAGAGTCAACACAATGCCGACCAGCTCAGTGCCAAGATGAACGATATCCTGCTGGCTCAGGACTATCAGGACCTGACCGGTCAGGTGATCAAGAAAGTCACCGCGCTGGTGGCCGACGTGGAGAACAGCTTGCTCAAACTGGTGTTGATGGCCAGTCACGTCGACCGTTTTGCCGGTATTCATCATGATCGTGAGCAGTTGCGCAGCGAACAAGCACAACAAAAAGAGCCTTCCCGGGGTGAAGGTCCGCAGATCCATGCCGATAAGCGTGAAGACGTGGTGTCCGGTCAGGACGACGTCGATGATCTGCTATCCAGTCTGGGATTCTAGGGAGCACCTGCATGAGCTTCGACGCCGATGAAGAAATCCTCCAGGACTTTCTGGTAGAGGCTGGCGAGATTCTCGAACACTTGTCCGAGCAACTGGTCGAGCTGGAAAGCCGTCCGGATGACATGGACCTGCTCAATGCCATTTTCCGCGGCTTCCACACGGTCAAGGGTGGCGCAGGCTTTCTCCAGCTCAATGCGCTGGTCGAGTGCTGCCACATTGCCGAGAACGTCTTCGACATCCTACGTAAGGGTGAACGCCGCGTAACCTCGGATCTGATGGACGTGGTCCTGCAGGCGCTGGATACGGTCAATGAGATGTTTAGCCAGGTGCGTGAGCGCTGCGAGCCAACCCCGGCGCATCCAGACCTCTTGGCGGCCTTGTCACGCCTGGCGCAGCCCGGCGGTGATGAGGATGTGGGCGAGACTGCCACTGTCGAGCCGGCTGAGGTTCCGGTCGAAGACGTTGCAGAAGTAGTCAGCGATGACGAGTTCGAGCAACTGCTGCAAGCGGCCGATGCTCCAAGCTCCCCGGCGCCAGCAAACGAGGTAGCAGCAGCGAGTAGCGACGAGATTACCGACGACGAGTTCGAGGCGCTGCTGGATCAGTTGCATGGCAAGGGACAGTTCGCTGTCGATAGCTCGGCGCCTGTTGCTGCACCCGTTGCCGCTGCTACCCCTGTTGCGCCAGCACCCGCTGCTGCCGTGGCAGGCGGTGACGAGATCACCGATGACGAGTTCGAGGCACTGCTTGATCAATTGCACGGCAAGGGCAAGTTTGTCGTTGACGAAGCGCCTGCTGCCCCTTCCGTGGCTCCGGCAGCTCCGCTAGCGGCATCCAGCCCTGCAGTGCCGGCAGGCGACAATATTACCGATGACGAATTCGAAGCCTTGCTAGATCAGTTGCATGGCAAGGGCAAGTTTGTGCCGCCGGCCGAAGCCGCTGAGCCAGCCAATGCCCAAGCTAGTGTCAGCGCGGCAAAGCCGGCGACAACATCGACCAAGCCAGAACCTGCCAAGCCAGCTGCCAGTAAGCCAGCGATTGCCCCGGTACCCGCTGCCGCCGCGCCCGCAGCTGCCCGGGCTGCTGCCCCGGCGGCTGCCGACAAGCCGGCCAGTGAAGCAGAGACCACCGTGCGGGTCGATACCGCACGGCTGGATGAAATCATGAACATGGTGGGTGAACTGGTTCTGGTGCGTAACCGGCTGGTGCGTCTTGGCCTGAACAGCGAAGACGAGGCCATGGCCAAGGCCGTGTCCAATCTGGATGTGGTGACGGCTGACTTGCAGACATCGGTCATGAAGACCCGCATGCAGCCCATCAAGAAAGTCTTTGGGCGTTTCCCTCGCCTGGTGCGTGATCTGGCGCGCAACCTGAAGAAGGAAATCAATCTGGAGCTGGTGGGTGAAGAAACCGACCTCGACAAGAACCTGGTCGAGGCTTTGGCTGATCCACTGGTGCACTTGGTGCGTAATGCTGTTGACCACGGTGTGGAAACACCGGAGGAACGCGAGGCGGCGGGCAAGCCTCGTACCGGTCGAGTGGTGTTGTCCGCGGAGCAGGAAGGCGATCACATTCTGCTGATGATCACTGACGACGGCAAAGGGATGGATGCCGATGTGCTGCGTGCCAAGGCCGTGGAGAAAGGCCTGCTGGACAAGGATGCTGCGGATCGGCTGAGTGATCTGGAGTGCTATAACCTGATCTTCGCTCCCGGTTTCTCCACCAAAACGGAGATTTCCGACGTGTCCGGGCGTGGCGTGGGCATGGATGTGGTGAAAACCAAGATTTCCCAGCTCAACGGCACGGTCAACGTGTTCTCGCAAAAAGGCCAGGGTTCGCGCATCGTCATCAAGGTGCCCTTGACGCTGGCAATCATGCCGACACTCATGGTCATGCTGGAAAATCAGGCTTTTGCCTTCCCGCTGGTCAATGTCAACGAGATCTTCCATCTCGATCTGTCGCGTACCAACGTGGTGGATGGCCAGGAAGTGGTGATCGTCCGTGACAAGGCGCTACCCCTGTTCTACCTCAAGCGTTGGCTGGTGCCGCATGCTTTCCAGGAAGATCAGCGCGAAGGTCATGTGGTGATCCTCACCGTAGGCAGCCAGCGTATCGGCTTCGTGGTCGACCAGTTGGTTGGCCAGGAGGAAGTCGTGATCAAGCCACTGGGCAAGATGCTGCAAGGCACGCCTGGCATGTCCGGCGCCACCATTACTGGCGACGGTCGTATCGCCCTGATCCTCGACGTACCGAGCATGCTCAAGCGCTACGCACGTCGAATCTGATTGTTTGGCAGTAGTGATGTCTGCTGCCTGTTAGGAGAGTGTATGGCTGTCAAGGTTCTGGTGGTGGACGACTCCGGTTTTTTCCGGCGTCGGGTGTCGGAAATCCTCGGTGCCGATCCCAATATCCAGGTTGTCGGCACCGCGACCAACGGTCGTGAAGCCATTGAGCAGGCCCAGGCGCTAAAGCCGGATGTGATCACCATGGATTACGAGATGCCGATGATGGACGGCATCACGGCAGTGAAGAACATCATGCAGCGCTGCCCGACCCCGGTACTGATGTTTTCCTCGCTTACCCACGAAGGCGCACGGGTAACGCTCGATGCCCTGGATGCCGGTGCGGTGGATTTTCTGCCGAAGAATTTCGAAGACATCTCGCGCAACCCGGAGAAGGTCAAGCAACTGCTCTGCGAGAAGATCCACACCATTGCCCGTAGCAATCGGCGCGCCAGTCAGCCGCAGCCTGCTGTGCCGAGCAGCGCGCCTGTCGTAGCGCCACGTCCGAGTGCAGCAAGCAGTGCCTCGCCAGGCAGTGTGCGTCAGAGCGCGTCGGTTGCCCCCGCAGCGACTAGCCCGGCACCCAAGCGCAAATCCTATCGGCTGGTGGCCATTGGGACCTCCACGGGGGGGCCGGTGGCCTTGCAACGCGTACTGACTCAGTTGCCGGCCAATTTTCCGGCGCCGATCCTGCTCATCCAACACATGCCGGCTGCCTTTACCAAGGCTTTTGCCGAGCGCCTCGACAAGCTCTGTCGAATTTCTGTCAAGGAAGCCGAGGATGGCGATGTGCTGCGCCCGGGGCTGGCTTTGTTGGCTCCCGGTGGCAAGCAGATGATGGTCGATGGCCGTGGCGTGGTGAAGATTCTGCCGGGTGATGAGCGCCTCAACTACAAGCCCTGCGTGGACATTACCTTTGGTTCGGCAGCCAAGTCCTATAACGACAAGGTTCTGGCCGTGGTGCTGACGGGTATGGGCGCCGATGGTCGTGAAGGAGCGCGCCTGCTCAAACAGAGTGGCAGCCAGGTGTGGGCGCAGGATGAGGCGAGTTGTGTCATCTATGGCATGCCCATGGCGGTGGTCAAGGCCAATCTGGCCGATGCGGTATACAGCCTGGATGACATCGGTCGGCACCTGGCCGAGGCCTGTATCTGATGGATGTGTTGAGCGTCATCGGGCTGGTGCTGGCCTTCGTGGCGATAGTCGGCGGCAACTTTCTCGAGGGCGGGCATGTCGGTTCACTGCTCAATGGCCCCGCGGCGCTTATTGTCGTGGGTGGGACACTGGGGGCGGCTTTTCTGCAAACGCCGGTTCCGGTGTTCAAACGTGCCTTGCAGGTGGTTGGCTGGATCTTCCTACCGCCGCGTATCAATCTGCTGGGCGGCATCGACAAGGTCGTCGGCTGGAGCATGACGGCGCGCAAGGAAGGCCTGCTGGGACTCGAACCGATTGCCGAAACCGAGCTGGACCCCTATGCGCGCAAGGGCTTGCAGTTGCTGGTCGATGGTGCCGAGCCGGAAGCGATTCGCAGCATCCTCGAAGTCGACCTGTATACCCAGGAGGCGCGTGACATCCAGGCGGCCAAGGTGTTCGAGTGTATGGGCGGCTATGCACCGACCATTGGCATCATCGGCGCGGTGATGGGTCTGATCCACGTCATGGGCAACCTGGCCGATCCCAGCCAGTTGGGCAGTGGCATTGCCGTGGCGTTTGTCGCCACCATCTATGGTGTCGGTATGGCCAACCTGCTGCTGCTGCCGATCGGCAACAAGCTAAAGGCGATTGCCCAGCGCCAGTCGCGCTACCGGGAAATGCTTCTGGAAGGGCTGTTGTCGATTGCCGAAGGCGAAAATCCGCGCTCCATCGAATTGAAGCTGCAGGGCTTCATTGGCTAGGAGAGCGAGCCATGGCGCGTCGCCGCATCGAAGAAGAACACGAAAACCATGAGCGTTGGCTGGTTTCTTACGCCGACTTCATTACCTTGCTGTTTGCCTTCTTTGTGGTGATGTATTCGATCTCCTCGATCAATGAGGGCAAGTACAAGATTCTTTCCGACTCGCTGGTGGGTGTGTTTAACCAGCCCGAACGCGCCATTCGGCCGATTCCCATTGGCGAGGAGCCGGCGGTGTTGCTCAACCCCGAGCAGGGCGAGCAGCAACAGCAGGGCACAGGCGCCCCTGACGCGCCCACAGACCCGCTGGTCAGCATTGCCGACAGCGTACGTGAAGCCTTTGGTGACCTGATCTCCAGTGACCAATTGACGGTGCGTGGCAACGAGTTATGGGTAGAGATCGAGCTGAACTCCAATCTGCTGTTTTCTAGTGGTGATGCCATTCCCAACGAGAACGGCTTCGTGCTCATCGATAAGGTCGCCAAGATTCTGGCGCCTTACGAGAACCCGGTGCACGTGGAGGGTTTTACCGATAACGTGCCGATCAGTACGGTGTTGTTTCCCAGCAACTGGGAGCTGTCTACTGCTCGTGCAGCCAGTATCGTGCGCCTGTTGGCGATGGACGGAGTTGATCCGTCACGCCTGGCTGCAGTGGGTTATGGCGAATTTCAGCCGGTAGCCGACAATGCCACGCCGGATGGGCGAGCGCGTAATCGCCGGGTAGTGCTGGTGGTGTCACGCAATCTCGAAGTGCGCCGCAGTGTGAGTGGCGTAGGCAGTGGCAATGCCACTCCGGACGCGGCCTTGCAACGAGCTGGCACGCAACCTGCAAATGCTCCTGCAAGCTCTGCGCCTTAAGCGCAGTCCGTCAATTCCCTGTCATTCGCGGCCTGGCTGCGGTTGACCTGTGCAGGTCCGCTGCGGGCCGGCTGGAAGCGTACGATGAGAGTCTGGGCAGTTGCCAATCAGAAAGGTGGGGTCGGCAAGACCACTACGTCCATTGCCTTGGCGGGCTTGTTGGCCGATGCCGGCAAGCGCGTGTTGCTGGTCGATCTTGATCCGCATGGTTCGATGACCAGTTACTTCGGGCATGATCCCGACGCTTTGGAACATAGCTGTTTCGATCTGTTTCTCGACCACGGCCAGGTGGCTGAAGGGCTGCCGGCCAGCCTGTTGTTGCCGACCAGCCATGAGCGCATGGCCCTGCTGCCCTCCAGCACGGCGTTGGCAACCCTGGAGCGTCAGTCACCGGGGCAGAGTGGCCTGGGCCTGGTGATTGCCAAGAGTCTTGCGCAACTCTGGCAGCAGTACGACTTTGCCATCATCGACAGCCCGCCGCTGCTTGGCGTGCTGATGGTCAATGCGTTGGCAGCCTGCCAGCAGCTGGTGATCCCGGTGCAGACCGAATTCCTCGCTGTCAAAGGCCTGGAGCGCATGGTCAGCACCTTGCAGATGATCAATCGTTCGCGCAAGCAGGCATTGCCCTACAGCATCGTGCCGACGCTGTTTGATCGGCGTACCCAGGCTTCTTTGCAGACCCTGCGTACATTGCGCAATGCCTATCCAGAACACTTGTGGCCTGCCTATATACCGGTGGATACGCGCCTGCGTGATGCCAGTCGGGCAGGACAGACCCCTTCGCAGTTCGATGCGAAAAGTCGCGGGGTGATTGCCTACCGAGCACTGCTCAAGCACCTGCTCAGCCAACAGGGTGTCACGCAGGTAGCCTGAGGGCTGGGCTCAAGAATCTCCACGACATGGCCGATAGAGTGACTATTGAAGAAGGTTGGATGGCTTTATGAATCGTGTGCCGGTAACTGCCACCCGTCCGCAGCTGGCGTTGCAGAGTTATCTGGATGCCCTGCTGCAGGAGGCGGCGGTCGAGCTGGAGCAGGCCGAACTGGATGAGTTCCAGGCTGCCGTACTGGAGGAACAGGTGCGTGATGCGCGCCTGCTTGCCAGCGCGGCGCCGCTAGCCGAGCCCGTTGCGCGTATTGATCTGCCTGTTGCGCCTGTAGAGCCGCCCGCCGAGCCTCTGTCAGCGGCGTTGGCCGAGCCACTCGTCGAGGCTGCTGTCGAGGCGCCGGCTGTTCCGCCGCATAACCCCTTGTCCCTGGAGGGACGTCCGAGTTGGGGAGAGGAGGCTTTCGAATGCCTGCTGTTCGATGTGGCCGGTTTGACCCTGGCGGTGCCGTTGGTGTGCCTGGGCAGTATCTATCCGCTGGACGGACAGGAGCTGACCCCGTTGTTTGGCCAGCCTGAGTGGTTTCTCGGCATCCTGCCGTGTCAGGCAGGCAACCTGAAAGTGGTCGACACGGCCCGCTGGGTGATGCCGGAACGCTATCGTGAGGATTTCCGCGAAGGGCTACAGTACGTAATATCCGTGCAGGGTTACGAGTGGGGGCTGGCGGTGCATCAGGTCAGTCGTTCCATTCGCCTGGAGCCGGCACAGATCAAGTGGCGTGCGCAGCGTGCACAGCGGCCATGGCTGGCTGGCACGGTGATTGAACACATGTGTGCCTTGTTGGACGTCACCGCGCTGGCTGAGTTGATTGCCAGCGGTGCGGTCAAGCGCATGGCAACCTGAAGGTGACAAGCGGGCCGTGAGGCCGGCTATAGTGAATACAACAGTGGGATTGGTACCCACGTTCGCCGCCGCTGGCGGCTCAAGACGAGGCTAGGGAACATGAAGAAGAGTTCAGCACAAGGTTCCGAAGATCCCATCCTGCAGTGGGTGACTTTCCGCCTGGATAACGAAACCTACGGCATCAACGTGATGCAGGTGCAGGAAGTGCTGCGCTACACCGAGATTGCTCCGGTGCCGGGCGCGCCTAGCTATGTGCTGGGCATCATCAACCTGCGTGGCAACGTGGTGACGGTTATCGATACCCGCCAGCGCTTTGGCCTGGATTCTGCGCCGGTTACCGACAATACCCGCATCGTTATCATCGAGGCGGACAAGCAGGTGGTGGGTATCCTGGTCGACAGCGTGGCCGAGGTGGTCTACCTGCGCCAGTCGGAAGTAGAAACGGCACCGAATGTCGGGAACGACGAATCCGCCAAGTTCATCCAGGGCGTGTGCAACAAGAACGGCGAGCTGCTGATTCTGGTTGAACTCGACAAGATGATGAGCGAGGAAGAGTGGTCCGAGCTGGAGAGTATCTGAGTTGCTGGAAATGGCGCTGGGCGGCCTGCTGGTGCTGTGCGCCGGACTACTGGGGTTTTGCCTGTGGTTGGCCCGCCGCCTGCGTGAGCAGGCTGAACAGCAGCAGGTGCAGGCTCGTGGTTTTGAACAGCGCCTGCGCGAGCTGAACAAGCGCCTGGATACCTACCTGACCGGCAGCATCCGTATGGGTGAAGAACTCTATGAGTTGCGCCGGGTGGTAGCGCCGCTGCCGGAGAAACTCAACCAGATCGAGCAGCGCGATCCCAGTTCACTGTCCTTCACCCAGGCCGCGCGCCTAGTGGGCATGGGGGCCAGTGTCGATGACCTCACCCAGTCCTGCGGTCTGAGCAAGGCCGAGGCCGAGTTGATCAGCAGGCTGCATCAGGCCCCCCGCGGCTAGTGTTTTCCTGGGCATTCTGTTTCCCTGCTGTGCGGTTAAACGTCTTTCCTGCCGCCTGGCCCTGCCAGGCAGAGCAAACCGTCTTCCCCAGTGTCGCTGGCGGTGCCGCGAGGTAGCGGGCATTTGCCGCGCAAATGCCAGGCAAAGGCGATGATCTCGGCAATGGTGCGGTACAGCGCTTCGGGAATGGCCTCGCCCAGTTCCAGGCGAGCGAGCAGTTTGACCAGTTCGGCATTTTCGTAGATCGGTACTTCATATTCCCGGGCAATGGCGAGAATCGCCTCAGCCAGCTCGTCATCGCCCTTGGCGGTCAGATTCGGCGCAGTGCGTCCGTCGTAGCGCAGGGCAATGGCCTGGCGTGGTGCCTGATGCTTGCTCGTGCTCATGCGGTTTCATCCACCCAGCGATGACTGAGTTGTGTGCTTGCCCCCTGAGCTGGCATGCCGTGCCGGCAGGCCAGTTCGCCAACCTGTAGGCCGGCGGCCTTGAGGCGTTGGCGCAGGTGCTCCAGTTCCTGCTCGATCAGTGAAGCAGTACTGGCCTGCTCGGCCCACAGTTGGCTGCTCAGGGTGCCGCGCAGCAGCTGTGCCTGTACCTGCAAGGCGCCCAGTGGCGGCAGGTCGAAGGCCAGATCAAGCCGCCAGAGGCTTTCCCGTTCACTGGCTTGGTCAGGCTCCTCGTGCTGGACGCGCACCTGCACGGGCACGATGTCCTGCTGTTGGCGTACCGGCAGCTCCATTTGCCAAGTGGTCAGCTGAGTGCCATCGGGCAGTGTCTGGTTTTGCGCCAGGCTGGCCAGTTGATGGCTCTGCAAACGGGATACCGCCGCCGCTGCGAGTTTTAGCAGGGTTTCCAGATCAGCTTCGCCTTCCATGTCCTGCAGCAGGCGCGTTGGCAGGGGAAAGCCTGCAGGCTGGCGAGTGCTGCTCTGGCCCAGAGCGCCCAGTGCCTGGCGGAAGAAGGCCGGCAGGGCCTGGCTACCCTGGCCCTGGCCGAGACTGAACGCCTGTGCCAGAGCCTGTTGCGGACTATGTGGCAGAAGCTGGCCGAGCAGGCGCAGCAGGTTGGCTTTGAAGTCGTGTGGCAGCGTGCCGAGCTGGCCGCTCAACAAGCGGTTTTCCAGCAGGCTGCCGGCATTCTCCATGGCCTGGGCCAATTGCTTGGGGTTGCTCAACTGCTCCAGCTCGGGCAGGCCTGCGAATAATTGTCGCAGGCTCTGTTGCACGCCTTCCGGCAGGCCCTTGGCCTGTAGCAGGGCGGGTAGCGCCTTGAGTAGCGGTTGTAGTGAGACCTGGTTGGCCAGCTGGCCTTGCAGCTGTTGCTGTACAGCCAGCTGATCGAGCTGTTGGCTCAGCGGCAGGAACAGCAACTGCTGGCTGCCCTGTACCTGTGCGGTGAGCAGGCTGCCGTTGGGTAACGGTTGTGGTGAGTCGATCAGCAGCTGGCGTCCGGCCAGCGGTGTGTTGAGTAGGCTGAGCACGATTCGGAACTGTTGACGGCCTTGTGCGTCGAGCTGTGACTGGCTGTCGAGCACTTTGCCCTGCAACAGGCTGCCGGTCGGCAGTAAGTGCAGGTCGAGCTGTTGCAGCGCCTGACTGGCGGCACCTTGCGGGCGCAGACTGGCCTGGGTGGCGGATAGTGCGGTGAGCAGGACCTGCTCGCCGATCGGCAGGGGACGGCTGCTCTGCGCCTGCAGGGTACTGCTCTGGCCGTTGTCCAGTTGCAGGCGCAATACCAACTGGAAACTGTTGGCGGCCTCGCGAAGCTGGAGGACTTCCGCTTTGGCTGTCTGGCCCGCTTCGAGCAGTTGATCGAGTGGTTGCAGCAGACGTACTGCCAGCTCGACGCTGCCGACTGATGGGCGTAGCGGCGGGCAGGGTGGGGTGGCGCGGGTGCTGCTGATTTCCACCATGGCGGGTTACAACCTGTTGAAAATGCGTGCTTAGAGCGTTCCGGCGGCTGTGTATAATGCCGCTCACTTTGGCCGCCCAGGGTACGCCCAGTATAGCGGCCGTAGCACCCCCGACTTGAACCTTGACAGGCGCCGTGCCGTGACCAGTCCCTTCCTCGAAACCCAGTCACTTGCCTGCGAGCGCGACTGGCGTTTGCTCTTCGAGCATCTCGACCTGCAGTTGCTGCCCGGGCAAATGCTGCAGATCAGTGGTCCCAACGGCAGTGGTAAGACGAGCCTGCTGCGCCTGTTGTGCGGACTGATGCAGCCCACGGCCGGGGAGATTCTCCTGCAGGGCCAGCCGCTGCATACCCAACGTCATGCCCTGGCGCGCAACCTGTTGTGGATTGGTCATGCCGCCGGTATCAAGGGGCTGCTGACCGCCGAGGAAAACCTCTTGTGGCTGAGCGCCCTGCACGTCACCCAGGACCGCGAGGCGATCTGGCAGGCGCTGGCCGCCGTGGGCCTGCGCGGTTTTGAGGATGTACCTTGCCATACCCTCTCCGCGGGCCAGCAGCGCCGCGTGGCATTGGCCCGACTGTACCTGCCGGCACCGCCCCTGTGGATTCTCGATGAGCCGTTCACGGCCCTCGACAAGCACGGTGTAGCCCAGTTGGAGCGCCATCTGGCGTCCCACTGCGAGCAGGGCGGGCTGGTCATTCTCACCACACACCACAACCTGCAGGACAAGCCGGCAGGTTACCGGGAACTTGATTTGGGACAGATCGCCGCATGAGTAACGTCTTTACCCTGTTGCTCAAGCGTGAGGCCCGGCTGCTGTGCCGGCGACCGGCTGAGCTGGCCAACCCGCTGGTGTTCTTTGCCATTGTGATTGCCCTGTTTCCCCTGGCCGTTGGCCCGGAGACCCAGTTGTTGCAGACCCTCTCGCCCGGGCTGATCTGGGTGGCGGCACTACTCGCCGTGTTGTTGTCGCTGGACGGCCTGTTCCGCAGTGATTTCGAAGATGGTTCGCTGGAGCAGTGGGTGGTGTCGCCACACCCCTTGCCTCTGCTGGTGCTGGCCAAGGTGTGCGCGCACTGGCTGTTTTCCGGGTTGGCGCTGGTTCTGCTGGCGCCCTTGTTGGCGCTGATGCTGGGCCTGCCAGGACGTTGCGTGCCGGTGCTGTTGCTGTCGCTGTTGCTGGGTACGCCGATTCTCAGCCTGCTCGGCGCGGTGGGGGCGGCACTGACCGTGGGCCTCAAACGCGGTGGGTTGCTGTTGGCCTTGCTGATCCTGCCGCTGTACATCCCGGTGCTGATCCTCGGCAGTGGTGCCATGCAGGCCGCATTGCAGGGCTTGCCGGCGGTGGGGCAGTTGTTCTGGCTGGGTAGCCTGACGGCACTGGCGGTGACGTTGACCCCCTTTGCCATTGCGGCAGGGCTGACCATCAGCGTCGGTGAGTGAACCGCTCTGCGGGGCGATGTGAATGAGGCATGAAGCGTGGGCTTCATCCAGTAATTAGCGAGATGATGAGTCAGACCATGAATTGGACTTGGTTTCACAAGCTGGGCTCGCCCAAGTGGTTCTATGAAATCAGCAGCCTGTGGCTGCGCGGCCTGAGTGTCGCGGCAATCCTGCTGATTCTGGTTGGTACGGTCTGGGGGCTGGCCTTTGCGCCGCCGGATTACCAGCAGGGCAACAGCTTCCGCATCATCTACATCCACGTGCCCGCCGCCTTTCTTGCCCAGTCGTGCTACCTGATGATGGCCGTGGCAGGCCTGGTTGGCCTGGTCTGGAAAATGAAACTGGCCGATGTGGCGCTGCAGCAGGCAGCACCGATTGGCGCGTGGATGACCTTCATTGCCCTGTTGACCGGTGCCGTGTGGGGCAAGCCCACCTGGGGCGCCTGGTGGGTGTGGGATGCCCGGCTGACTTCCATGCTGATTCTGCTGTTCCTGTATTTCGGGGTGATTGCGCTGGGCCAGGCCATCACCAACCGTGACAGTGCCGCCAAGGCCTGTGCCGTGCTGGCGCTGGTGGGGGCGGTGAATATCCCGATCATCAAGTACTCGGTGGACTGGTGGAACACCCTGCACCAGCCTGCCACCTTCACCGTCACCGGCAAGGCCAGCATGGCACCGGAAATGTGGCTGCCGCTGCTGCTGATGGTGCTGGGTTTCTACTGCTTCTTTGGTGCCGTGCTGCTGATGCGCATGCGTCTGGAAGTGCTGCGCCGGGAAGCGCGCACCAGTTGGGTCAAGGCCGAGATGAGCCGCTTGCTGGAGAAGGTTCGATGAGTTTTGCCTCGTTTTCCGAGTTTCTCGCCATGGGCAGCCATGGCCCCTATGTCTGGTCCGCCTACGGCATCAGCTTCCTGGTGGTGCTGCTCAATGTGGCGCTGCCGCTGCTGGCGCGCCGTCGTTATCTGCAGGAAGAGGCGCGCCGTCTGCGCCGGGAGGGTGCGCAGTGAACCCGCAACGTAAGAAACGCCTGTTCATCGTCCTCGGCCTGCTCGCCGGTGTGGGCATCGCCGTGGCCTTGGCGCTGGTCGCCCTGCAGCAGAACATCAACCTGTTCTATTCGCCGACACAGATTGCCAATGGCGAAGCCCCTGCGCACACGCGCATCCGCGCCGGCGGCATGGTGGCGGAAGGTTCGGTACAGCGTTCGGCCGACTCGCTGGACGTGGCCTTTGTGGTCACCGACTACGCGGCCAATGTCACGGTGCGTTATCGCGGCATTCTTCCCGATCTGTTCCGTGAGGGGCAGGGCATTGTCGCGCTGGGCCGACTGAATGATGACGGTGAATTGATTGCTGACGAAGTACTGGCCAAGCACGACGAAAACTACATGCCGCCGGAAGTGACCAAGGCACTCAACGAAAGCGGGCAGAGCAAGCCGGCCAAGGCCGCGGAGTATTGATGATGGCTTTTCAACTGATGGTGCCTGAACTCGGTCACCTGGCGCTGATTCTGGCGTTGTGCCTGAGTCTGGTGCAGGCCACCCTGCCGTTGCTGGGTGCCTGGCGTGGCGACCGCCTGTGGATGAGCCTGGCGGTGCCAGCGGCGCGTGGGCAGTTTTTCATGCTGGCGGTGTCCTTCGCCTGCCTGACCTGGGCCTTCATGGTCGATGATTTTTCGGTGGCCTACGTGGCCAACAACTCCAACTCGGCGCTGCCCTGGTATTACAAGTTCAGCGCGGTATGGGGTGCCCACGAAGGTTCGCTGCTGCTCTGGGGGTTGATCCTCGGCGGCTGGACCTGGGCCGTGTCGGTATTTTCCCGGCAGCTGCCGGAAGTCATGCTGGCCCGTGTGCTGGCCGTGATGGGTATGATCAGCATCGGTTTCCTGCTGTTCCTCATCGTCACCTCCAATCCCTTCGAGCGCCTGTTGCCGCATGTTCCGGCCGATGGTCGCGATCTCAATCCGCTGCTGCAGGATATTGGCCTGATCCTCCATCCGCCGATGCTGTACATGGGCTATGTCGGCTTCTCGGTGGTTTTTGCCTTCGCCATTGCCGCCTTGCTCGGCGGACGTCTGGATGCCGCCTGGGCGCGCTGGTCGCGTCCCTGGACCGTGGTGGCCTGGGCCTTCCTGGGCATCGGCATTACCCTGGGCTCCTGGTGGGCCTACTATGAGCTGGGCTGGGGTGGCTGGTGGTTCTGGGACCCGGTGGAAAATGCCTCGTTCATGCCCTGGCTGGTAGGTACGGCGTTGATCCACTCGCTGGCCGTCACGGAAAAACGTGGCGTGTTCAAGAGCTGGACCGTGCTGCTGGCCATCGCCGCGTTCTCGCTGAGCCTGCTCGGCACCTTCCTGGTACGTTCCGGTGTGCTGACCTCGGTGCATGCCTTTGCCACCGACCCTGAACGTGGCCTGTTCATTCTGGTGTTCCTGCTGCTGGTCGTGGGTAGCTCACTGACCCTGTTTGCCTTGCGCGCGCCAGTGGTCAAGGGGGCTTCGGGCTTTGCCCTGTGGTCGCGGGAAACCCTGCTGTTGGCCAACAACATCGTACTGGTGGTGTCTACCGCAACCATCCTGCTGGGTACCCTGTATCCGCTGATTCTCGATGCCACCACCGGCGCCAAGCTGTCGGTGGGGCCGCCCTACTTCAATGCGCTGTTCCTGCCGCTGATGGCCGTACTGATGCTGGCCATGGCGGTCGGTGTGCTGGTGCGCTGGAAGGACACCCCGATGCGCTGGTTGCTGGGCATGCTGGCGCCGGTCCTGCTGACCAGCGTGGCGCTGGGCGTACTGGCTTGCGTGCTGCTCGGTGACTTCAACTGGGCCGTGCTGGCCGTGGTGTTCCTGGCCGCCTGGGTGGTGCTGGCCGGGGTGCGCGACCTGCTCGACAAGACCCGTCACAAGGGATTGCTGCGTGGCATGTCCAGCCTGACGCCGAGCTACTGGGGCATGCAGATGGCCCACCTGGGCGTCGCGGTGTGTGCGGTGGGTATCGTCATGGTCAGCCACTACAGCGAGGAACGTGACCTGCGCATGGAGCCTGGGCAAAGCCTGGAGCTGGGTGGCTATACCTTTGTTTTTGAAGGTGCCGAGCACTTTGAAGGGCCCAACTTCATCTCCGACAAGGCCACCGTGCGCGTCCTGGAAGAGGGTCGCCAACTGGCCGTGTTGCGCCCGGAGAAGCGCCTGTACACCGTGCAGCAGATGCCGATGACCGAAGCCGGCATCGACGCCGGCTTTACCCGTGACCTGTTCGTGGCATTGGGTGAGCCGCTGGAAGAGGGCGCCTGGGCCGTGCGCGTGCACATCAAGGCCTACGTACGCTGGATCTGGCTGGGTGGCTTGCTGATGTGCCTGGGTGGCGTGCTGGCGGCGCTCGACAAACGCTATCGCCTGAAGGTGCGCCAGCGTGTCCGCGAGGCACTGGGCGCACAGGGGGTGACGGCATGAAGCGGGCGATGCTGCTGCTGCCGTTGGCGGTATTCCTGCTCATGGCGGTGTTTCTCTACCGCGGCCTGTACCTGGACCCCAAGGAACTGCGCTCGGTGCTGATCGACAAGCCATTGCCCAGTTTCAGCCAGGGCTCGCTGGAAGAGCCGGGGCGCATCATCAACAGTGATGAGCTCAAGGGCCAACCGGCGCTGCTGAATGTCTGGGCGACCTGGTGCCCGACTTGCAAGGCCGAGCACGAGATGCTCAATCGCCTGGCCGCACAGGGGGTGGCCATCTACGGCATCAACTACAAGGATGACAGTGCCGCGGCACGCGAGTGGCTGCAGCGCCTGGGCAATCCCTACCGCTTCAACATAGAAGACCCGCAGGGCAGCCTGGGCATTGACCTGGGCGTGTATGGCGCGCCGGAGACCTTCCTGCTCGACAAGCAGGGCATCATCCGCGCCAAGCATGTCGGGGCCATCGATGAAAACGTCTGGCGCAGCAAGCTGGCGCCGCTCTATCAGCAACTGCTCGACGAGGCGACCCCATGATTCTGCGTGCCCTGGGGCTGTCCCTGCTGCTGTGCGCCACGGCAGCTCAGGCTGCCATTGATACCTATGAGTTTCGCAACGACCATGAGCGCGAGCGGTTTCGCGAGCTGACCAGCGAGTTGCGTTGCCCGAAGTGTCAGAACCAGAACATCGCCGACTCGGATGCGCCGATTGCCATGGACTTGCGTCGGGAAATCTTCCGCATGTTCGGTGAAGGCAAGCGCAATGACGAAATCATCAGCTACCTGGTGGACCGTTACGGCGACTTCGTGCTGTACCGCCCGCCGCTTAACAGCAGCACCGCCTTGCTGTGGTTCGGCCCGGGTGTGCTGCTGGTCGGCGGACTGCTGGTGCTGCTGCTGATCGTCCGTCGTCGTCGCCCGCAAGCCCAGGCGGCCAGCCAGGCGCAACTGGATGCCGCCGAGCAGGCGCGGCTGCAGGCGCTGCTGGCCGCCAATGCTGCTTCTTCCGCTGATCAGGAACGAAAAGACCCATGACCCTATTCTGGCTTGCCGCCGGCCTGTTGCTGCTGATCGCTCTGGCCTATCTGTTGTTGCCCATCGTGCGCGGGCGTCGTGCACAGACCGAAGAAGACCGTACCGCGCTGAACGTCAGCCTGTACCAGGAGCGCCTGGCCGAGCTGCAGGCGCAATATGATGCCGGCACGCTCAGCGCCGAGCAGCTGGAGGCGGGTAAGGCCGAAGCCGGCCGTGAGTTGCTCGAGGACACCGGCGTCGAAGAGCGCCTGCAGAGCAATCCGCTGGGACGTGGTCTGCCGCTGGTCATGGCCTTGCTGATGCCCGTGCTGGGCTATGCCCTTTACCTGCACTGGGGGGCCAGCACGCAGGTGCAGGAAACCGTAGAGCAGCGCCAGAATATGCCGCAGAGCCTGGATGAGATGGTGGTGCGTCTGGAGCAGGCGGTGAAGGATCAGCCGGCCTCGGTAGAGGCCTGGTTCTTCCTGGCGCGTGGCTACATGGCGGCCAACCGCCTGGGTGAAGCCGCGAGCGCCTTCCAGCGTACTGTCGAGCTGTCCGGGCGCGAGCCTGATCTGCTCGGCTTGTGGGCGCAGGCGTTGTACTTTGCCGCCGACCGGCAGTGGAACGAGCAGATCCAGGCCTTGGTCGACGAAGCGCTCAAGGCCAATCCGCAGGAGCAGACCAGCCTGGGCCTGCTGGGTATCGACGCCTTCGAGAATGAGCGGTTTGCCGAAGCCATCGGCTACTGGCAGCGCGTGGTCGATGGCCTGGCGGCCAATGACCCGGCTCGTCAGGCGATCCAGAGTGGTATCGAGGCGGCCCGTGCACGCCTGCCGGCTGCCGAGCAGGGCGAGGCGCCTGCTGGCGCTGCGGCGGTGCAGAGCTCGGCGCAGATTCGTATCGAAGTCAGCCTGGCTCCGGCCTTGCAGGACAAAGTGGCAGCCGATGACAGCCTGTTCGTGTTTGTCCGTGCACCGGCCAGCGGGCCGATGCCGCTGGCCGTCAAGCGTCTCAAGGTGGCCGACCTGCCGCTCAGTGTGACGCTCAGCGATGCCGACATCATGTTGCCCGGGCAAACCCTGCAGGGCGCCGGCGAGTTGCAGGCCGTGGCGCGCATTTCACGCAGCGGCAATGCCAGCCAGGGTGAGTGGCAGGCGGTCAGCGAAGCTGCACCGCTGGGTGAGGCCGCAGTGCGCCTGGTGATTGACCGCGCGCCCTGATCGATAGGCTAGCCAGCTGGCCGCCTGGTCAGTCTGGCTGCGGCGCTGGGGCAGGGTACAAGGCGCTGCCGCAACGACTGCAGAAGGCGGCCATCGCTTCATGCTGGGCCTTGTGGCAGCGGGGACAGGCATGGGCCAGGTGCAGGCCATTGTCCTGGCGCATGGCATTGGCCAGCTCGGCAGTGAAGATGCCGGTGGGTACGGCAATGATCGAATAGCCGGTGATCATGACCAGTGTGGCGATGGTCTGGCCGAGCGCGGTCTTTGGGGTTATATCGCCAAAGCCTACCGTGGTCAGGGTGGTTACCGCCCAGTAGATGCCCTTGGGAATACTGCTGAAGCCGTGCTCCGGGCCTTCGATGACGTACATCAGCGCACCGAATACGGTGACCAGGGTTGATACGCTGAGCAGGAACACGATGATTTTCTGTCGGCTGCCGCGTAGCGCGCTGAGCAGGAAGTTGGCCTGTACCAGGTAGTGACGCAGCTTGAGTACGCGAAAGACCCGCAACAGGCGGATCACCCGGATCACGATGAGTAGCTGGGCCTCGCTGTAGAACAGGGCAATGAACGCCGGTAGCACGGCCAGCAGGTCGATCAGGCCGAAGAAGCTGAAGGCGTAGCGCGCCGGGCGTGGTGAGCAGTACAGGCGCAGCAGGTATTCCACGGCAAAGAACAGGGTAAAGCCCCACTCCAGCAGGTTGAACCACAGGCCATAACGCTGCTGGATGACTTCGATGCTGTCCAGCAACACCACCAGCAGGCTGGCCAGGATCAGCACAATCAACCAGGTGTCGAAGCGTCGTCCGGCCGCGGTGTCGACGTGGAAGATCACCTGGTAAAGGGTTTCGCGCAGCGGGGATGGCGCAGGCATGGCAGGGCTCCGGGTGGTCTGTCTGGCGGCAGTGTGCCGCCGCCAGCTATGCCCGGCAATCACCTGGTGTGCTCAGCGCCTGCTGCTCGCCGGCCGCAGTGCGGCAATGCCGCTGCGAGCGTTGGCCTCGGCAGCCAGTTGGCGTTCCGTTGCACTGGCCTGCTGACGATCCCAGTCCAGCAGGCGTGGCGCCATCAGACGGTGCCAGAGCGGCGGCAGCAGGGTGACGAGGAGTGTACTGAGATAGCCGCTGAGCATGAGTGGAGCGTCGCGCATGGGTTGCAGTGCGGTATAAGGCAGCTCACCCTGGGCATGATGGTGGGAGTGCCGGGTCAGATTGAACATGGCCCATGAGCTCAGGCGCTTGTTGCTGTTCCACGAGTGGCGCGGCTGTACCGGCTGGTGTGGATCGCGCAGTAATCCGTAGTGCTCCATGTAGTTGACGATTTCCAGCAAGGCCTTGCCACACAAACCGCTGGCGATGAACAGCAAGGTGCCCGGCCAGCCACTGATCAGATAGGCCAGTCCGACCAGCAGCAGGCTCATCAGGTAGCCGCGCAGCAGCCGATTGTGCCAGCCAAACACTTGCCAGCCCTGGCGCGCCAGGCGCTGCCGCTCGATCTGCCAGGCACTGCGGTTGCCGTGCAGGGTGGACAGCAGGATATGTCGATAGACGCTGCGCCCGCGTGGTGCGGTTGCCGGGTCCAGGTGGGTAGCGACATAGCGGTGATGACCATAGACATGCTCGATGGCGAAGGCGCAGTCGAAACTGAAGGCCAGCAACCAGCGCCCGATCAACAAGGACAGCGGGTCCCAGGTGCGGTGGATGAGTTCATGGGCGGTGATGGTGCCGAGCATGCCGATCATCAGGCCACAGAGCAGCCAGGTTGATAGGTAGTGCCCTGTCCAGGTCTCCTGCCGTGCGCCCAGCAGGTCGTAGCCGCTGAGTCCGCCCAGCCAGGCGCCGAAGCCCAGCACATCCGTGCGGCTGACACTCCACAGGGCGACGAACAGCAAGGTGGCCAGCAGGGGCAATGCAGTCCAGAGCTGCAGGGTCAGCAGGGCCGGATAGCGATACAGCGGTGTGCTGGTGTCGTCGCCGCCTAATGCATCACCGAGCGTGAAGATGAGCAGGATGGCCAGCAGGCCATAGCTGATCCAGGCGCCGCCCGCCAACAGGGCAAGTATGGCCAGCAGGCCGGTGGCATGAAACAGCAGAAACTTCAGGTAATGCAGCAGGCTCATGGTGGCGCTCCTAGTCGCTGGCGGGGCTGAACGGGTCGCTGTGAATCTGCGCGGCTGCCAGGCCCTGGCGTTGCAGGTGCTGGCTGACATCCTCAACCAGGCCAACAGGCCCGCACAGGTAGGCCTGGGTATCGCTGCTCGTTGGCTGGGGCAGTTGCGCGAGCAGCGAGCCGCGTGCGCCGCGCCAGTTGCTGTCGCAGGGTTCTTGCGAGAGCACCGGGGTAAAGCTGAAGGTGCCCGGCCACTGCCTGGCGAGTTGGGCGATCTGCTCCAGGGCATACAGGTCGTCCTGGCGGCGGGCGCCGAACAACAGCCGTACCGCACGCTGGCAGCCATCGGCCAGCGCCTCCTGCAGCAGGGCGAGAAGGGGCGCCAGTCCACTGCCGGCAGCCACCAGGAGTAATGGCCCATGACCCGCACGCAGGTAGCACTCGCCACGCGGGCCGCGCAGGCTCAGGCCTGTGCCGCGCAAGTCGTCGTGCAGGCGTGCGGAAAAGCGCCCGTTGGCCAGGCGGCGGATAAAGAAACTGACCTGGCCGTCAGGGCTGGCCGGGCTGGCGAAGGAATAGCAGCGCCATACGCCGGGCAGACTGTCCAGGCACAGCTCGGCGTATTGCCCGCCGCGATAGTCCAGTGGTTCGGCCAGTTGTACCTGTAAGTGCATGATGTCCCGGGTGAGTGCCCGTTGGCCGGTAATCTTCCCGGCCACCTGGCGCATCGGTTCAGCCAGGCTCACCCGGATGTCTCCCTGCGGCACGCTCTGGCACGCCAGGATGTAGCCCGCTGCACGTTCGGCGGCGCTCAGTACATAGCTGCTGTCGGTCAGTTCGCGCACCTGGCCGGCCCGTAGCTGGCACTTGCAACTGGCGCAGGCGCCTACCCGGCAGCCATGGGGGAAATCCAGGCCATGGCGCAAGGCAGCCTGCAACAGTGACTCGCCAGGTGCTACCTGGATGGATTGCTGGTTGACCTGCGCCTGACTGGGTTGCGCGCGCCGCAAGAAGGCGAACATGCAGATTCCTCGATAGACAAGAGAAGATCTCACGGAAGTGCTTACAGCATAGAAAGTGTGTGCCGCGTGGGTGGAGGTGTACGGTTGACATAAAGGGGTCATTAATTGACATTGTGGCCACCTTGCCGTGCCACGGGAGCCCGCCATGAGTCGCTTCACCCTGCCGGTGCAATACCTGCGGCTGGTTGTCGAGCAGATCGCCGTGATGGGCGGGGATGTCGAAGATTGCCTGCGGCAGGCCGGACTGCACTCGGCGCAGTTGGCCGACAGTGCGTTCATGGCCGACCTGACGCACCTGCGTGCCCTATTGGAGGCTGCGCTGCAGGCTACCGGCGAGCCGGCCTTCGGCTTGTTGCTTGGCGAGCGCCTGCGTGTGGGCAGTCATGGCATCCTCGGCTACGCGGCACTGCAGAGCGAATCGCTACGTCAGGCGATTGGCCTGGTCGAACAGTACCTGGCTCTGCGTACCTCGCTGGTGACCCTGCAGCAGTTGGCCGAGCCTGCAGCGGGTTGTCTGCATCTGCAGGTGCGCAGCGTGTACGCGCTGGGGCGCAGCGAACATAGCTTGCTGGAGGCGGTGCTGCTGGCGATCAGCAATCTGTTTGTCGCCCTCAGCCCAGGCGGTGTGCGCTTGCGCCAGGTCAGCTTTCCCTTTGCCGAGCCGGCCTATGCCGCCCTGGCCAGCGAGCTGTTTGGCTGCCCGGTACGCTATGCCCAGCCCTGGGCGGCGGTAACCCTGGACGCGGCACTGCTCGACCAGCCCTTGCAACTGGCTGATCCGCAAGCCTTTCGCGAAGCCGAACAGCTGTGTCAGCGTGAACTGCTGCGACTTGATACGGCTCGCCAGGCGCAGGGCAGCCTGACCACCCGCGTGCAGCGTCTGCTCCTGGAGCGCCAGCAGGCACTACCTGGTCTGCAGGCCACCGCGCGCCTGCTGCACATGACCCCGCGCACCCTGCATCGTCATCTGCAGGCCGAAGGCTCATCCTTCCAGCAGTTGCTCGACCAGTTGCGTCATCGCCTGGCCCTGGAACACCTGCGGGCCGGCCGGCTGAGTATCCAGGCGATCGCGTGCAGCCTGGGTTACCGCGATGTAGCCAACTTCCGCCGTGCCTTCAAGCGTTGGCAAGGCGTTCCACCCTCGGCCTGCCAGGCGCCAGCGGGCTACCAGAACGACGCACGCCCTTGCTAGACTGCGCCCCCGCACGCCCCCAGCCACAGAGAGCGCCATGACAGCCAAGGCACAGGACAGCCTCGCCGAGCAGATCGCCCAGCATCTGGCCGAGCGTATCATTCGTGGTGAATTGCCGGCCGGCGAGCGCATAGGCGAAGTCAAGGTCACCCAGGCACTGCAGGTCAGTCGCAGTTCAGTGCGCGAAGCCCTGCTGATCCTGCAGCGCCGGCATCTGGTGGAAATTCTCCCGCATCGCGGCGCCCAGGTCAGTGCCCTGAGTCCGCGCCATGTGCGCAGCCTCTACGAATTACTTGCCCAGCTTTATGCCATGCTCTGCCGGGCGACCCTGCGCAATTGGCGCGAACCGGCCCAGTTGCAGGTCTTCGAGGACATCCAGCAGCGCCTGCACGCTTGTTTGGCCAAGGACGACATTGATGCCTTTGTCAGCCATAGCTTCGAGCTGATGCGTGCCGCCTTTCCCTTCGCCGACAACCCTTTCCTGCAGGAGACCCTGGAAAATCTCTTGCCGGCGGTCAGTCGCACCTACCACCTGATCCTTGAGCGGCGCCGTTCGGAAATGCGCCGCCTGGTGGAAACCTTCGATGCGCTGTTGCCGTTGCTGCTGATCCGCGACGAACAGCGCGCGGTACAGCTGCTGGAAGCCTATGTACGGCACAACTGCAGCCTGGTGCTGAATGCCCTGGCGGACAGCGAGAGCGCCCCATGCGCCTGAAGTGCATCAAACTGGCCGGTTTCAAGTCGTTCGTCGATCCCACCACAGTCAGTTTTCCCAGCAACATGGCCGCGGTCGTCGGCCCCAACGGCTGTGGCAAGTCCAACATCATCGATGCCGTACGTTGGGTGATGGGCGAGAGTTCGGCGAAGAACCTCCGGGGCGAGTCGATGACCGACGTCATCTTCAATGGCTCCAACACCCGCAAGCCGGTGACCCAGGCGTCCATCGAGCTGATTTTCGACAACAGCGACAATTCGCTGGTTGGCGAATACGCTGCCTTTGCCGAGATATCCATCCGCCGCAAGGTCACCCGCGACGGGCAGAACAGCTACTACCTCAACGGCAGCAAGTGTCGGCGCCGTGATATCACCGATATCTTTCTCGGCACCGGTCTGGGGCCACGCAGCTACTCGATCATCGAGCAGGGCATGATCAGCAAGCTGATCGAAGCCAAGCCCGAGGACCTGCGCAATTTCATCGAGGAAGCGGCAGGCATCTCCAAGTACAAGGAGCGCCGTCGCGAGACCGAGAACCGTATCCGGCGTACCCATGAGAACCTGGCACGCCTGACCGATCTGCGCGAGGAGCTGGAACGTCAGCTCGAACGCCTGCATCGCCAGGCTCAGGCGGCGGAAAAGTATCAGGAATACAAGGCCGAGGAGCGTCAGCTCAAGGCCCAGTTGGCCGCGCTCAAGTGGCAGGCGCTGAACCTCCAGGCAGGCCAGCGCGAAGCGATGATCGGCGACCAGGCGGTGGCCTACGAGGCCCTGCAGGCCGAACAGCGCAATGCCGATGCGGCCATCGAGCGCCTGCGCGACGGCCATCATGAACTGTCCGAGCGCTTCAACCAGGTGCAGGCGCGTTTCTACTCGGTGGGCGGCGATATTGCCCGTGTCGAACAGGCCATCCAGCATGGCCAGCAGCGTCTGCGTCAGTTGCAGGACGACCTGCGCGAGGCGGAGCGGCAGCGTCTGGAAACCGAGTCGCACCTGGGCCATGACCGCACCTTGCTGGCCACTCTGGAAGAAGAGCTGGAGCTGTTGCTGCCGGAGCAGGAGGAAGCCAGTGCGGCGGCCGAAGAAGGTGCTGCGGCGCTGGAAGAGGCCGAAGCGGCCATGCACGCCTGGCAGGAACAGTGGGACGCCTTCAACCAGCGCAGTGCCGAGCCGCGCCGCCAGGCGGAAGTCCAGCAGGCGCGGATCAGCCAACTGGAACAGAGCCTGGAGCGCCTGGGCGAGCGGGAGCGGCGTCTGCGCGATGAGCAGGCGCACTTGGCCAGCGCGCCGCAGGAGGCGGAGCTGCAGACGCTGCAGGTGCAGCATGCTGAGGCAGCGCAGGCGCAGCTCATATTGCAGGACGCCGAGCAACTGACCGGCGAGCAGTTGCTGCAGGTGCGTGAGCAGTTGCAGCAGGCCCAGCAAGCGCAACAGCAGGCCCAGGGCGAGCTGCAGCGGCTGAATGGCCGGCTGGCCTCGCTGGAAGCGCTGCAACAGGCCGCATTGAACCCCGCGCAGGGGGCAAGTGATTGGCTGCATGAGCAAGGATTGACGCAACGGCCGCGCCTGGCCGAAGGCTTGCGCGTCGAGGCCGGCTGGGAGCTGGCGGTGGAAACCGTGCTGGGTGCCGACCTGCAGGCGCTATTGCTGGATGACTTTGCCAGCCTGCCGCTGGCCAGCCTGAGCGAGGGTGAGCTGCGCCTGTTGCAGCTGAATGCCGGCGGCATCAGGCTGCCGGGCAGCCTGCTTGATAAAGTACAGGCTGCGTTTGATCTGTCACCCTGGCTGGCTCAGGTGCGTACTGTGGACAGCCTGGAACAGGCCCTGGCGGCGCGCGCCGGTCTGGCAGCCGGGGAGAGCCTGGTCAGCCGCGATGGCTACTGGGTGGGACGGCACTTCCTGCGGGTGCGACGTGCTGCTGCCAGTGACAGCGGCCTGCTGGCACGTGGCCAGGAGATTGCGGACCTGCAGGACGCCTGTGCGCAGGCCGAACAGCGCTTCGACGAGCAGGATGCCCGGCTGCAGCAGTTGCGCGAGCAGCAGCACAGGTTGGAGCAGCAGCGTGACCAGCAGCGCCGGCAACTGGCTGAACAGGCACGCCTGCTGGCTGATCTGCAGGCGCGCCTGTCGGCCCTGCAGGCACGCAACGAACAACTCCTGCTGCGCCGTGAGCGCCTGCAGCAGGAGCAGGCCGAGCTGGTTGAACAGCAGGCTGTGGAGCAGGAACAACTGGGCGAAGCGCGCCTGGCCCTGCAGGATGCCCTGGACAGCATGGCCAGCGACAGCGAGCAGCGCGAACAGTTGCTGGGGCGTCGCGATCAGTTGCGCGAACAGCTCGACCGCCAGCGGCAAACTGCCCGCCAGCACAAGGATCATGCCCACCAGCTGGCCTTGCGCCTGGGCTCCCTGCAGGCCCAACAGGTGTCCACCCGCCAGGCCCTGGAGCGTCTGGAGCTGCAGTTCGAGCGCAGCATCGAGCGCCGCGAACAATTGCAGCTGAACCTGGAGGAGGGCGAAGCGCCCCTCGAAGAGCTGCGTCTGAAGTTGGAAGAGCTGCTTGAGCGGCGTCTGGCCGTGGATGATGAACTGCGCCTGGCGCGGCATGCCCTGGATGATGCCGACCGTGAGCTGCGCGAGCAGGAAAAGCGCCGCAGCCAGGCCGAACAGCAGGCCCAGTTGCTGCGCGGTCAGATCGAACAGCAGCGCCTCGACTGGCAAGGGCTGGATGTACGGCGCAAGGCGCTGGCCGAGCAGTTGCACAGCGATGGCTATGACCTGCATGGCGTGCTGGCCAGTCTGCCGGCAGAGGCCGCAGAGCTGGCCTGGGAGCAGCAACTGGAACAGCTGGCCGGACGTATTGCCCGCCTCGGTGCGATCAACCTGGCGGCGATCGACGAGTACCAGCAGCAGTCCGAGCGCAAGCGCTATCTGGACGCGCAGAACGACGACCTGGTCGAGGCGCTGGAGACCCTGGAAAACGTCATCCGCAAGATCGACAAGGAAACCCGCAACCGCTTCAAGGACACCTTCGAGCAGATCAACGCCGGCCTGCAGGCACTGTTTCCCAAGGTGTTCGGCGGCGGTCACGCCTACCTGGAACTGACCGGCGAGGACCTGCTGGATACCGGCGTGGCCATCATGGCGCGTCCACCGGGCAAGAAAAACAGCACCATCCACCTGCTCTCCGGTGGCGAGAAGGCACTCACCGCGCTGGCCCTGGTGTTCGCCATCTTCCAGCTCAACCCGGCACCGTTCTGCATGCTCGACGAAGTGGATGCACCGCTGGATGATGCCAACGTCGGCCGCTACGCCCGGCTGGTCAAGGAGATGTCCGAGAAGGTGCAGTTCATCTACATCACCCACAACAAGATCGCCATGGAAATGGCTGAGCAATTGATGGGGGTGACGATGCACGAGCCAGGCTGCTCGCGCCTGGTGGCGGTGGATGTGGCCGAGGCCATGCAGTTGGTGGAAAGTTGAGCGATCAGCCCGCCCCGTAGCAAAAAGTGATGCAAATCAATGCGCGTGGAGTAACGCCAGACGGTGCAAAGAGGGCGTGGCTCATGCTAGCTTAGGCACACTTTTTTACCGTGCTCAAAAACGCCATGCAGAACAGCGTGTTGCAGTGGCTTCCGGGAGCATGCGAATCGTCCGGTGAGGTGGGGTCCAAGCCCCGCTCAATGCCCTTTTCATCTTTTTTCGGGGATAGTGACGCACATGGATTTTGGCTTGCGTGAATGGTTGATTGTCATCGGTGTCGTGGTGATTGCCGGCATCCTGTTCGACGGCTGGCGACGTATGAGTGGCGGCAAGGGCAAGCTCAAGTTCAAGCTTGACCGCAGCCTGAGTGAATTGCCGGATGACGAACCGGTCGATCCCAACCTGCTCGGCCCGGTACGCGTGGTCAAGCGTGACCAGGAACCGACCTTCGACGAGCAGGACCTGCCGTCGTTCAGCGCCAAGGACATCAACAAGCGCCGTGGTGTCGAGCCTCGCCAGGGCGACCTGGAGCTGGACAGCGAGGAGCCGGTACCGACCCTGCTCACTCCGGTCGAGGAAAATGCCGCGGCCAAGCCGGCCGCGAACAGCCAGAAAGACCTGCCGCCGGTAGAGGAAGTGCTGGTGATCAATGTGGTGGCCCGCCATCCGGAAGGCTTCAAGGGGCCGGCGCTGCTGCAGAGCATCCTGGAAAGTGGTCTGCGCTTTGGCGAGATGGACATTTTTCATCGCCACGAGAGCATGGCCGGCAATGGTGAAGTGCTGTTCTCCATGGCCAACGGTGTCAAACCGGGTACTTTCGACCTGGATGACATGGACCTGTTCAGCACCCGTGCGGTCAGCTTCTTCCTCGGCCTGCCCGGCCCGCGTTACCCCAAGCAGGCCTTCGATCTGATGGTGGCAGCGGCGCGCAAGCTGGCCAGCGAGCTGGAAGGCGACCTCAAGGACGACCAGCGCAGTGTGCTGACTGCGCAGACCATCGAGCACTACCGCCAGCGTATCGTCGATTTCGAACGCAAGCACATGACCCAGAAACGCTAGACCACCGCGGTACGCTACAAGCCTCAAGCCACAGGTTAATCGCTCGGCTTGGGGCTTTTTGCTTTCTTGCCGCGTGCAACTTGCCGCTTGAGGCTTATTTGCCATGACTGACGCCGCCCAACGCATCAGCGCCCTGCGCCATGAGCTGGATGCACACAACTACCGCTACTACGTGCTCGATGAGCCGAGCATTCCGGATGCCGAATACGACCGGTTGTTCCGTGAGTTGCAGCAGTTGGAGCAGGCCCATCCCGAGCTGATCAGTGCCGACTCGCCGACGCAGCGGGTCGGTGGCAGTGCCTTGCAGGCCTTTGCCGAAGTGCAGCACAGCGTGCCGATGCTCAGCCTCAACAATGCCTTCAGCGAGGACGACCTGCGCGCCTTCGACCGCAGCGTGCAGGCTGGCCTGGGCCTGCCGCCGGGTGACCTGTTTGGCGGCGGCGCTGAAGTGGATTACAGCTGCGAGCCCAAGCTCGACGGCCTGGCCGTCAGCCTGCTGTATGTCGATGGCCTGCTGGTGCGCGGCGCCACGCGGGGCGATGGCAGTACCGGCGAGGATATCAGCGCCAATGTGCGGACCATTCGTACGATTCCCCTGCGCCTGCAGGGCAGTGGCTGGCCGGCGCGCCTGGAAGTACGCGGCGAGGTGTTCATGCCGCGCGCCGGCTTCGAGGCCCTGAATGCCCGCCAGGTGGATGCCGGTGCCAAGACCTTTGCCAATCCGCGCAATGCGGCCGCCGGCAGCCTGCGCCAGCTGGACCCGAAGATCACTGCCAGCCGCCCCCTGGAGTTCTGTGCCTACGGGGTTGGCGAGTACGCCGCCGACCTGCCATCCAGCCATATCGCCATGCTCGAGCAGCTCAAGACCTGGGGCCTGCCGATCAGCCGCGAGCTACGCCTGGCGCGTGGCGTGGATGCCTGCCTGGCCTACTACGCAGAGATCGGCGCGCGCCGGCAAAGCCTGGCCTATGACATCGATGGCGTAGTGTTCAAGGTCAACAGCCTGGAAGACCAGCAGCAGCTGGGCTTTCGTGCGCGTAGCCCACACTGGGCGATCGCCCACAAGTTTCCCGCCCAGGAAGAGCTGACCGAACTGCTCGATGTGGAGTTTCAGGTAGGTCGCACCGGCGCAGTGACCCCGGTGGCCCGCCTGCGCCCGGTGCAGGTGGCGGGGGTTACCGTGTCCAATGCCACCCTGCACAACATGGATGAAGTCGCCCGGCTGGGCCTGATGATCGGCGATACGCTGATCATCAGGCGTGCCGGCGACGTGATCCCACAGGTCATGGCGGTGGTGCCCGAGCGCCGTCCGGCCGATGCGCGGCCTGTGCAGATTCCCGCACAGTGTCCGGTGTGCGGCTCGGCAGTGGAGCGCACCCAGCTGGTCAAGCGCAGCAAGGGTCGCGCCAGCCTCAGCGAGGGCGCGGTGTATCGCTGCGTAGGCCGGCTGTCCTGCGAAGCCCAGCTCAAGCAGGCGATCATCCACTTCGTCTCGCGACGCGCCATGGATATCGATGGCCTCGGTGAAAAGATCGTCGAGCAACTGGTCGACAACGGGCTGGTGCATTCGCCGGCCGACCTGTATCGCCTGACTCACGAGCAGGTGCTGGCCCTGGAAGGTTTTGCCGAGTTGTCCACGCGCAACCTGCTGGCGGCGATTGCGGGGAGCCGCCAGCCAAGTCTCGCGCGCTTCATCTTTGCCCTGGGGATTCCCGATGTCGGCGAGGAAACCGCCAAGCTGCTGGCTCGCGCGCTGGGTAACTTGCCGCGCATTAGCCAGGCGCTGCCCGAGGTGCTGACCTGGTTGCCGGATGTGGGGCAGGAGGTGGCGCATGAAATCCACAGTTTCTTTGCCGACGCGCACAACCGCCAGGTGATCAACGAATTACTCGAACATGGCGTGCAGCCGCAGCAAAGCAGCGAGTTGGCCGCCGAGTTCACGGCCTGCGCCAGCCTGGCCGAGCTGCTGGAAAAACTGGCCATTCCAGGTATCGCCAGCACCGGTGCACGCCTGCTGGCGGAGCAGACGGGCAGTCTGGAAGCGCTGATTGCGCTCAGTCAGGACTGGCTGACGCTGGCCCAGTGCAAGGGGCTCAACGAAAAAGCCCGGCAGGCGCTGCGCGAGTTCTTTGCCGACCCGCAGCAGCGGCGTCGCGCCGAGGATATCGACGCCCAGTTGCAGGCCTTCGGTATGCACTGGCTGAGTGAGCGGCGCCAGGCCGGTGGCCTGCCGCTGCTCGGGCAGACCTGGGTGCTCACCGGAACCCTGGAAAGCCTCAGCCGTGACCAGGCCAAGCAGCAGCTGGAGGCCTTGGGTGCCAAGGTGGCAGGTTCGGTCTCGAGCAAGACCCACTGCGTGGTGGCCGGCCCTGGTGCCGGTTCCAAGCTGGCCAAGGCGGCGGAGCTGGGTATCCGGGTACTCGATGAAGAGGCCTTGTTGAGCACCTTGCAGGAACTGGCGGAGCAGTGCGACGAGTGAGTGGCTGGTTGCATGCGGTAATCATCCGTTTGCGGCAAGACGTGCAGCCTGTGCTAGTAAGAAGACAGGGCAGCACGCCGCGTCGCAAGGAGGTTGAGCATGTCGACAGAAACCCCGCCGGGCGAAGCACCGGATAACCATCTCAGCGAACTGCAGAGTGACCCGCTGCTCCGTCACCTGCATGCGGTCATTCGCCAGATGATTCGCCTGCTGGCGATCCTCATGGTGCTGGTGATCATGTGGTGCATAGCCGACGTGGTGATGGTGCTGTACCAGCGCTTGATGGCGCCGCCGTTCATGCTGCTCAACCTGAATGATATTTTTGCCGTGTTCGCCGCCTTCCTGGCGGTGCTCATTGCCATCGAGATCTTCGCCAATATCACCCTGTACCTGCGTGACGACGTCATACACGTCAAGCTGGTGATTGCCACCGCACTGATGGCCGTGGCACGCAAGGTGATCGTGCTCGATACCAGCGTGATCGAGCCGGGTTATCTGTTCGGCATTGCTGGCATTGTCCTGGCGCTGGGCATTACCTATTGGCTGGTGAGCAGCAAGGCACGCACCTGACAGGCGGTGCCTCAGCCCACGGCCAGCACACAGATATGTCCCGGCTGCGGGTAGTGCCAGTGCACCTCCACATCCCACAGGCGTACGCCGTAGCGGCGTTGCGCGTCGGGTTGCTGATAGGCCGGACGCGGGTCCTGCGCCAGGCACTGTTCGATCAGCTCGCAGAGCGGCTGCTGCAGGCGCTGGGCATGCTGTACGGCGGACTGGCGGGCGGCGGCCTGCCAACTGACGGCAATGGCTTGCGGCGCCTGCGGGGCAATGGCATTGCGTGCCTCGGGCAGGCTGTCGGCATAGGGCACATAGGGCTTGATGTCGAGGATCGGCGTGCCGTCCAGCAGGTCGATGCCGGAAAGGTGCAGGCGGCCGGCCTCCACCTTGTCCAGGCGCACCACCGACTGGCCGATACCGTTGGGGCGGTGGGTGGCGCGGCTGGCGAATACGCCGATGCTCTGGTTGCCGCCCAGGCGGGGCGGGCGCACCTTGAGGCGCGGCTTGTCTTCCAGCGCCTGGTGGAAGAGGAAAATCAGCCAGACATGACTGACCTGCTCGAGGCCGGCCACGGCCTCGCCAGTGTTGAACGGTGGCAGCAGTTCGAGGATGCCGCGGGCCGCCGGGGCCAGTTGTGGCTGGCGCGGAATGGCGAATTTTTCCTTGAAGCAGGAATGCAGGATGCCGACCGGGCTGACGCTGTAGGGTGGCATGCTCATCCGCGCACCGCGCTGACCCCGGCCAGGGTGGCAAAGGAGGTGTCCTTGGCGGTGAGCAGGAAATCACGCATGAACGGCGCATCGAGCATGTCGGCACGAATCGCGGCGAACAGCGTGCAGTACAGGCCCTTGTCGCCCAGGCGCTTGGCGGTCACATAGCCACGCGAGCTGTACTCGTGCAGTGCCCAGTTGGGCAGGCAGCATACGCCGCGCCCGCTGGCGACCAGTTGCATCATCATCACCGTGAGCTCCGAGGTGCGCACCTGCGCCGGTTCGACATCGGCCGGCTCGAGGAAGCGGGTAAAGACGTCCAGTCGGTCGCGTTCCACGGGGTATGTGATCAGGGTTTCCCGTGCCAGGTCTTCGGCCTGCACATAGGGGCGGCTGGCCAGGGGGTGCTGGTTGGCAACCGCCAGCAGGGCCTCGTAGGTGAACAGCGGTACGTAGGTGATACCGGGCATTTCCACCGGGTCGGCGGTCACCACCAGGTCAAGATCGCCACGCGCCAGCGCCGGCAGCGGGGCGAAGGAAAACCCCGAGGCCAGGTCCAGCTCGACTTCCGGCCAGGCATCGCGGAACTGGTCGATAGTCGGCATCAGCCATTGGAAGCAGCTGTGGCACTCGATGGCCATGTGCAGGCGACCTGCGGTACCGCCGGCCAGGCGCGCCAGGTCGCGCTCGGCGCCGCGCAGCAGCGGCAGGGCTTCGTCGGCCAGTTGCAACAGGCGCAGGCCGGCACTGGTGAAACGTACCGGCTTGGTCTTGCGGATGAACAGGGTCAGGCCCAGCTGGCTTTCCAGTTCCTTGAACTGGTGGGATAGCGCGGATTGCGTCAAGTGCAGGCGTTCGGCCGCCTCAACCAGGCTATCGGCTTCGCGCAGGGCGTGCAGGGTCTTCAGGTGGCGTATTTCCAGCATGAGCGGCTCTCAATGAGAAAAACTTGTGATGATCAAGAATGCATTGAGTTTGTCTCATGTGTATGGGCTTGTCGAGAATGTCGTCATTCACAGACAAGGAGCACTATCCCATGGCATTGGCACATAACCTCGGCTTTCCACGTATCGGCCGCGACCGCGAACTGAAGAAGGCCCTGGAGGCCTACTGGAAGGGGGAGCTGGATGAAGCGGCACTGCGCGCAGTGGGCCAGCGGCTGCGCGCCGAGCACTGGCAGTTGCAGAAGGAGGCCGGCATACAGTTGCTGCCGGTCGGAGACTTTGCCTGGTATGACCAGGTGCTCGGCCACTCGCTGATGTTCGGGGTGATTCCCGAACGTTTCCGTCCGCACAGCGGCCGGCCGACCCTGGACACCCTGTTCGGCATGGCGCGGGGCGTCAGTCAGGGGGGGTGTTGCGGCGCTACGCATGCCCAGGAGCTCACCAAGTGGTTCGACAGCAACTATCACTACCTGGTCCCTGAGTTCAGCGCGGAGCAGTCGTTCGCCCTGAGCTGGGAGCAGCTGTTCGAGGAGGTGGCGGAGGGACGGGCCCTCGGGCATGCCCTCAAGCCGGTGCTGATCGGTCCCCTCACTTACCTGTGGCTGGGCAAATGCAAGGGGCCGGCGTTCGACAAGCTCGACCTGCTGGAGCGTCTGTTGCCGGTCTATGGCGAGATCCTCCAGCGCCTGGCCGCGCAAGGCATCGAGTGGATGCAGATCGACGAGCCGATCCTCGCCCTCGACCTGCCGCAGGACTGGAAAACGGCTTTCGAGCGCGCCTACAACCTGCTGCAGAAGGAGCCGGGCAGGAAGCTGATCGCCACCTACTTTGCCGGCCTGGAAGACAACCTCGGCCTGGCCGCCGGCTTGCCGGTGGATGGTCTGCATATCGACCTGGTGCGTGCGCCGGAGCAGTTCCCGGCCATCCTCGACCGCCTGCCGGCCTACAAGGTGCTGTCGCTGGGCGTGGTCGACGGGCGCAATGTCTGGCGCAGTGACCTGCACGCCGCGCTGGTTATCCTGCAGCAGGCCCATGAGCGTCTGGGGGAGCGGCTGTGGGTGGCGCCGTCCTGTTCGCTGCTGCATTGCCCGGTGGACCTGTCCCGCGAGGACAAGCTGGATGTCGAGCTGAAAAGCTGGCTGGCCTTTGCCGTGCAGAAGTGCCGCGAAGTAGCCGTGCTGGCCAAGGCCCTGGGCGAGCCGCAGGCCGTCGAGGTGCAGGCCGCGCTGGCGGAGAGCCGCCAGGTGCAGGAAAGCCGTCGCGCCTCGCCACGCATCCATAAGCCAGCGGTACAGGCGCGTGTGGCCGCCGTCACTGCGCAGCATTGCCAGCGCCAGTCGCCCTTTGTCGAGCGCAGTGCCCGGCAGCGCGCGCGGCTCAACCTGCCACTGTTTCCCACCACCAGCATCGGTTCCTTCCCGCAGACCTCGGCGATCCGCCTGGCGCGCCAGGCCTTCAAGGCCGGCAAGTTGTCCGCGGCGGAATACCGCGAGGCCATGTACAGCGAGATTCGCCATGCCGTGCAGGTGCAGGAGCGCCTGGGTCTGGACGTGCTGGTGCATGGCGAGGCCGAGCGTAATGACATGGTCGAGTACTTTGCCGAGCAGCTCGATGGCTATGCCTTCACCCGTTTTGGCTGGGTGCAAAGCTACGGCTCGCGCTGTGTCAAGCCGGCGATCATCTATGGTGACCTGTCCCGCCCACGGCCGATGACGGTGGACTGGATCAGTTATGCCCAGCGCTGCACCGACAAACCGATGAAGGGCATGCTGACCGGGCCGGTGACCATGCTGATGTGGTCGTTTCCGCGTGATGACATGTCCCGTGAGGAACAGGCGCGTCAGCTGGCGCTGGCCATTCGTGACGAGGTGGTTGACCTCGAAGCCGCTGGCATAGGGGTCATCCAGATCGACGAGGCGGCTTTCCGCGAGGGGCTGCCGCTGCGCCGGGCAGGCTGGTCGCACTACCTGGCCTGGGCCAGTGAAGCGTTCCGCCTGTGCGCCTCGGCAGTGCGCGACGAGACACAAATTCACACCCACATGTGCTACAGCGAGTTCAACGACGTGATCGAAGCCATCGCGGCCATGGATGCCGACGTGATTACCATCGAAACCTCGCGTTCGGACATGGAGCTGCTGGACGCTTTCGAGCGTTTCGAATATCCCAACGAGATTGGTCCGGGCGTCTATGACATTCACTCGCCACGCGTGCCGGATAGCGGCGAGATGCTCAAGCTGCTGCGCAAGGCCGCGCGGCGGATTGCCGTGGAGCGCCTGTGGGTGAACCCCGACTGTGGCCTGAAGACACGTGGCTGGGCGGAAAGCGAGGCGGCCCTGGCGAACATGGTGGCGGCGGCGCGCCAGTTGCGTCGTGAGTTGGCCGGCTGAGTGACGCGCCACTGGTCGGCTGTCACCAAACCGTCACGCTGCTGTGCTAGTGGCGTGACGGCGAGGGCGGCAGACTGCCGGCTTTGTCGCACGGTGCAAGGCCGTGTCCAGCTGGATGTCCCCTTATGCGCGCTGTTCTACTCGGCCTGCTGCTCAGCCTGGCCTTGCCGGCCCTGGCCGGTGCTCACTGTTCGCCCCAGGTGGCTACCCGTTACCTGCAGCTGGATGGCCTGCGCCTGGCCTACCAGAGCATCGGCCGTGAGCAGGACCCTGCGCTGTTACTGGTCATGGGCCTGGGCGGGCAGTTGATCCATTGGCCTGACGAGGTGGTGCAGAGCCTGTGTGCCCAGGGGCTGCGGGTGATTCGTTTCGATAACCGCGATGTCGGCCTGAGTACCCTGCAGCCGATTCCGGCAACCCCCAACCTGAGTTACCAGGTGCTGCGTTATCGGCTCGGTCTTAGCCTGCAGGCGCCCTATAGCCTGCGCGACATGGCCGCTGATGCCCTGGCGCTGATGGATCACCTGCACATTCCGCGCTTTCACCTGCTTGGGGCAAGCATGGGCGGGATGATTGCCCAGCACCTTGCCGACCTGGCCCCGCAGCGGGTGATCAGCCTGACGCTGTTGATGACCAGTTCCGGTGACCATGGCCTTCCGCCGCCCAGCGCAGCGCTGCTGGATCTCCTGGCGCGGCGCACCGGCAGCAGTCGCGCCCAGGTACTGGCCCAGCAGGCCGAGTTGCTGGCCGCGCTGGGCAGCCCGCTATTGCCCGATGCGCGGCCGGACTTGCTGGCCGAGGCGGCGCGCGCCTACGACCGGGCCTTCAACCCGGAAGGCGTACAGCGTCAGCTGCTGGCCATTCTCGCCGAGCCCAGTCGCGTGCAGTTGCTGCGTCGCTTGCGCGTGCCCACCCTAGTGGTGCATGGCACGGCCGATCCGTTGTTGCCGGTGATGCATGGCGTGCACGTCGCGGCACATGTGCGTGGAAGTGCGCTGGTGCTGATTCCCGGCCTGGCACATCGCTTCCAGGGAGCTTTCAAACAGGCTCTGCTCGGCGCGGTGCTGCCGCACCTGCAGGCACATGGCGGGCGCGGCTGACACAGCGGACAGAACCCGCAGCGGGTTCGGCTTGGGCTACAATCCGCGCCTGCGTTTTTCCAGGCTACAGGATTGCCATGACCGCCCGTTTCGTTCATCTCCGTTTGCACACCGAATACTCCCTGGTCGATGGCCTGGTGCGGGTCAAACCGCTGATCAAGGCGGTGGCGGCTGCCGGTATGCCGGCGGTGGCAGTGACCGACATGAGCAACATGTGCGCGCTGGTGAAGTTCTACAAGACCGCCATGGGCGGCGGTATCAAGCCGATCTGCGGTGCGGATATCTGGCTAGCCAGCCGCGACGAGGATGGCCCGCTGACCCGCCTGACCCTGCTGGCCATGGATGCTGGCGGTTACCGCAACCTGACCGAACTGATTTCCCGTGGCTGGACCGAAGGTCAGCACAACGACCTGGTGGTGATCCAGCGTGATTGGCTGAAACAGGCCAGCGCCGGGTTGATCGCCCTGTCCGGCGCTCGTGAAGGCGAGATTGGCCTGGCCCTGCTGGCGGGCGACATGGCTCAGGCCGAAGCCCTGTGGGCCGAGTGGCAGGCAGTGTTTCCTGAACGTTTCTACCTTGAGGTACAGCGCACCAGCCGGGTTGGCGATGAGGAGTACCTGCATGCGGCGGTGGCTCTGGCCGAGCAGTGTGGTGCGCCGCTGGTGGCGACCAATGACGTGCGCTTTCTCAAGCAGGATGACTTCGAGGCCCACGAAACCCGCGTGTGCATCGGCGAAGGGCGCACCTTGGACGATCCACGCCGGCCGCGTAACTACTCCGACCAGCAGTACCTGAAGACCCCGGAGGAAATGGCCGAGCTATTCAGTGACTTGCCCGAGGCGCTGGAAAATACCGTGGAAATCGCCCGGCGTTGCAATATCGACGTGCAGCTGGGGACCTACTTCCTGCCGGACTTTCCCACGCCCAACGGCATGGGGATCGACGATTACCTGCGTCATGCCTCCTACCAGGGGCTGGAAGAGCGCCTGCAGGTCTTGCTGCCCAGGGACACGCCGGATTATGAGGCGAAGCGGCAGGTCTATGTCGACCGCCTGGAATTCGAGCTGGGCACCATCATTCAGATGGGCTTTCCCGGCTACTTCCTGATCGTTGCCGACTTCATCCAGTGGGCCAAGAACAATGGCGTGCCGGTTGGCCCGGGGCGCGGTTCGGGCGCCGGCTCGTTGGTCGCCTATGTGCTGAAGATCACCGATCTCGATCCGTTGGCCTACGACCTGCTGTTCGAGCGCTTCCTCAACCCCGAGCGGATCTCCATGCCCGACTTCGACGTCGACTTCTGCATGGACGGCCGTGATCGGGTGATTGACTACGTGGCCGACAAGTACGGGCGCAACGCGGTGAGCCAGATCATCACCTTTGGTTCCATGGCGGCCAAGGCGGTGGTGCGCGACGTGGCGCGGGTGCAGGGCAAGTCCTACGGACTGGCCGACAAGCTGTCGAAGATGATCCCCTTCGAGGTCGGCATGACCCTGGAGAAGGCCTACGAAATGGAGGAGCCGCTGCGCGAGTTCCTCAAGCACGACGAGGAAGCCGCGGAAATCTGGGAGATGTCGCTCAAGCTCGAAGGCATCACCCGTGGTACCGGCAAGCACGCCGGGGGCGTGGTGATCGCACCGACCAAGTTGACCGACTTTGCGCCGATTGCCTGCGACGAGGAGGGTGGCGGCCTGGTCACCCAGTTCGACAAGGATGACGTGGAGGCGGCCGGCCTGGTGAAGTTCGACTTCCTTGGCCTGCGTACCCTGACCATCATCAAGTGGGCACTGGAAACCATCCATCGCGAACAGCGCGCCAAGGGCGCCAGCGATGCCGAGCTGATCAACATCGACTTCATTCCGCTGGACGACAAGCCAACCTACCAGCTGTTGCAGAAAGCCGAGACCACCGCGGTATTCCAGCTGGAATCGCGCGGCATGAAGGAGCTGATCAAGAAGCTCAAGCCGGACTGCCTGGAAGACCTGATCGCCCTGGTGGCACTGTTCCGCCCGGGGCCGCTGCAGTCGGGCATGGTGGATGACTTCATCAACCGTAAGCACGGTCGTGCCGAAGTGTCCTACCCGCACCCCGATTACCAGTACGAAGGCCTCAAGCCGGTGCTGGCGCCCACCTACGGCATCATCCTCTATCAGGAACAGGTGATGCAGATCGCCCAGGTGATGGCCGGCTACACCCTGGGTGGTGCGGACATGCTGCGCCGCGCCATGGGCAAGAAGAAGCCCGAGGAGATGGCCAAGCAGCGCGGCGGCTTCATCGAAGGCTGCGCCAACAACGGCATCGATGGCGAGCTGGCGGGCAACATCTTCGACCTGGTGGAAAAATTCGCCGGCTACGGTTTCAACAAATCGCACTCGGCGGCCTATGGCCTGGTGTCCTACCAGACCGCCTGGCTCAAGGCGCACTATCCGTCGCCCTTCATGGCGGCGGTGCTCTCGGCGGATATGCACAATACCGAGAAAGTGGTGACGCTGATCGAGGAGTGCCGCAGCATGAAGCTGCGCATCCTCGCCCCGGATGTGAACAACTCCGAGTTCAAGTTCACCGTGGACGAGGAGGGGCGCATCGTCTATGGCCTGGGCGCGATCAAGGGGGTGGGCGAAGGCCCGGTGGAAGCCATCGTCGAATGCCGCAATGCCGCTGGGCCGTTCAAGGACCTGTTTGATTTCTGCGCGCGGGTCGATCTCAAACGCATCAACAAGCGCACCCTGGAGGCACTGATCCGTGGCGGTGCGCTGGATCGCCTGGGACCGTATTTCCATGACGAGGCCAAGGCCTACCAGGCCAACCTCGACCGCAATCGCGGGGTGTTGCTGGCGGCCATGGAAGAGGCCGTGCAGGCTGCCGAACAAACTGCGCGCAGTGCTGAGAGTGGACACATGGACCTGTTCGGCGGGCTGTTCGCCGAGCCGGAGGCGGATGTCTACGCCAACCACCGGCAGGCCCGCGAGCTGTCGATCAAGGAACGCCTGAAAGGCGAGAAGGACACCCTGGGCCTGTACCTGACCGGCCACCCGATCGACGAGTACGAGGGCGAGATCCGCCGTTTCGCCCGCCAGCGCATCGTCGAACTCAAACCGGCGCGCGACACCCAGACGGTAGCCGGGATGATCGTCAACCTGCGGGTGATGAAGAACAAGAAGGGCGACAAAATGGGCTTCATCACCCTTGACGACCGCTCCGGACGCATCGAGGCCTCGTTGTTTGCCGATGCCTTTGCCAGCAACCAGGCGCTGCTGCAAAACGACGCACTGGTGGTGGTCGAGGGCGAAGTCAGCAACGATGACTTCTCCGGTGGCTTGCGCCTGCGCGCCAAGCGGGTGATGAGTCTGGAGGAGGCGCGTACCGGGCTGGCCGACAGCCTGCGCCTGCGCCTGTCGCATCAGCAGCTGCAAGGTGACCGTCTGCGCTGGCTGGGCGAGTTGCTGGCACGCCATCGCGGCGGCTGTCCGCTGGCCATCGAGTACAGTGGTGAACAGGCACGTGCCCTGCTCAGCCTGGGGGAGGCCTGGCAGGTGGAGCCGGCCGACCTGTTGCTGCAGACCCTGCGTGACCAGTTCGGCAAAGACAACGTCTTCCTGCACTACCGCTGACAGGCCCAGCCCGCAGTATCGACCACGCGCGGTCTATCCCTTAAGGTAGACCGCTGACAGGAACCGGCCACAGGCCCCATGAGCACGACGGAAAGCCGATGAACCCGAATTTTCTCGATTTCGAACAGCCGATCGCCGACCTGCAGGCCAAGATCGAAGAGTTGCGCTTGGTGGGCAGCGACAATGCGCTGAACATCAGCGACGAGATTGCCCGCCTGCAGGACAAGAGTCGCAGCCTGACGGCCAGTATCTTCAGCAACCTGAGCAGCTGGCAGATTGCCCAGTTGGCCCGCCACCCGCGCCGCCCCTATACCCTGGACTACATCGAACAGCTGTTCAGTGAGTTCGACGAACTGCACGGTGATCGTCACTTTGCCGACGACCCGGCGATCGTCGGTGGCGTAGCACGCCTGAATGATCGTCCGGTGATGGTCATCGGCCACCAGAAAGGCCGCGATGTGCGCGAGAAGGTACGCCGCAACTTCGGCATGCCGCGCCCGGAAGGCTACCGCAAGGCCTGCCGCCTGATGGAAATGGCCGAGCGCTTCAAGCTGCCGATCCTCACCTTCATCGACACCCCGGGCGCCTATCCGGGCATCGATGCCGAGGAACGCGGGCAGAGCGAGGCGATTGCCTGGAACCTGCGGGTCATGGCCCGCCTGAAAACCCCGATCATCGCCACGGTCATCGGTGAGGGCGGCTCCGGCGGTGCGCTGGCCATCGGCGTGTGTGATCGCCTGAACATGCTGCAGTACTCGACCTACTCGGTGATTTCCCCGGAAGGCTGCGCTTCGATTCTCTGGAAAACCGCCGATAAGGCGCCGGAGGCGGCCGAAGCCATGGGTATTACCGCCGAGCGTCTGAAAGGCCTGGGCATCGTCGACAAGGTGATCAGTGAGCCGCTGGGTGGTGCCCATCGTGATCCGGCGGCAATGGCCGAGAGCTTGCGCAACGAGCTACTTGAACAGCTGGACACCCTGGCGACCCTGGACAGCAGCGAGCTGCTGGCCCGGCGTTACGAGAAGCTGATGAGCTTCGGCGTCGCCTGAGTCCGACCTCTCCTCACTGCGCCTGGCTGACTGGCCTGGCGCAGTGCTTCCCTGCCATCCGGCCCGCGCCATGTCCCTCGAATATCGCCTCCTGCAAGCCCTTTCCGCCTGGCGTGGCGCGCCGCGCTGGAGTGTGGCGTTGTCCGGCGGGCTGGATTCTCTGGTGCTGTTGCATGCACTGAGCCGCCTGCGTGAGCAGCATGCCTTGCCGCCTCTGCGTGCCCTGCATGTGGCGCATGGCCTGCAGACCGTAGCGGAAGACTGGCCGGCGCACTGCCAGGCCTGCTGTGAGGCCTGGCAGGTACCGCTTGAGGTGCTCGCGGTGCAGGTGCTGCGTGAGGCCAGTCTGGAGCAGGCAGCGCGCCAGGCACGCTATGCGGCGCTGGGGGCGCAGCTGCAGGATGGTGAGCTGCTGTTGCTCGCCCAGCATGCCGACGACCAGGTGGAAACCGTGCTGCAACGCCTATTGCGTGGCACCGGCGTGCGCGGACTGGCCGGCATGCCGAGCGCGCGGCCGCTGGCTGCTGGCTGGCTGTTCCGCCCGCTGCTCAACGAGTCGCGCGCCACGCTGGCGGCTTATGCCGAACAGCATGCGTTGCGCTGGGTGGACGACCCGAGCAATCTGGATCTGCGCTTCACGCGCAACCGCCTGCGTCACCAGGTCTTGCCGGCCCTGCGTGAGCATTGGCCAGGCGTGGACGCCAGCTTGCGCCGCTGTGCCGAACAGGCCGCTGAGGCGCAGGGTTTGTTGGATGAGCTGGCGGTAACCGACCTGGCCGCAGCGCAACAGCCCGCTGCCTGGGACTGGCTGGGCTTGCCGCAGCTGGCACTGGCGCCGCTGCGCGCGCTGCCCCCGGCCCGTCAGCGCAATGCCCTGCGGCACTGGTTGGCGCCGCGAACTCTGCTACCGGATGCAGCCCATTGGGCCGGCTGGGAAGCCTTGCGTGACGCCGGCGAGGATCGCCAGCCCGTGTGGCGCTTGCACGCTGGCGAGTTGCGCCGCAGTGCCGGGCGGCTCTTCTGGTTGTCCGGTGACTGGTGCGTGACGCCCGAGGAACCGCCGGCTTGGACGAGACAAACGTCTCTGGCATTGCCGGGGAATGGTGTGCTGCATGTGCAGGGCGTCTTGCCGGCTGGACAGGTAAGCGTGCATTACCGGCGCGGTGGCGAGCTGCTCTGTCTGCCTGGGCGTGGTCAGCGCGATCTCAAGCGTTTGTTCAACGAGCGTGACGTGCCAGCGTTCCTCCGGCAGCGCTGGCCGCTGCTGGCCATCGACGGACAGTTGCGTGCGGTGGCGGGGCTGGCCGGTCTGGATGGCCGGCAGTGCGGTGACTGGCAGGTGCAGTGGCAGCCGCCGCCTTCGTCGTGAGCAAAATGCCGCAGTGGCAATAATTGAGCTGGCGAGGCCTTTCCGGTAGACTACGCTCCCGTCTTGTTAGTGCTTCTGTGGTTTCCTTCGGAACCCGCAGCGGCTAGCTTATTTCAGGCTGGTTTTCCCAGCCTGTGCTTTCACCCCGGCGGCCTGACCGCTTGAACGCTGACTTCTAGGATTTTTCATGACGCGCTACATTTTCGTCACGGGTGGTGTTGTTTCTTCTTTGGGGAAAGGCATCGCTTCGGCTTCACTGGCGGCTATCCTGGAGGCGCGGGGCCTGAAGGTCACCATGCTCAAACTGGATCCGTACATCAACGTCGATCCGGGTACCATGAGCCCGTTCCAGCATGGTGAGGTGTTCGTCACCCACGATGGCGCGGAAACCGACCTCGACCTGGGCCATTACGAGCGGTTCATCCGCACCACCATGACCCAGAACAACAACTTCACCACCGGTCGCGTCTATGAGTACGTGCTGCGCAAGGAGCGTCGCGGTGACTACCTGGGGGCGACCATTCAGGTCATCCCGCATATCACCGACGAGATCAAGCGCCGCATCATCAAGGGTGCCGGTGATGCCGACGTGGCTCTGGTGGAAATCGGCGGTACGGTGGGTGATATCGAATCGCAACCCTTCCTCGAGGCGATTCGCCAGCTACGCGTGGAAGTCGGTGCCAAGCGTGCCATGCTCATGCACCTGACCCTGGTGCCGTACATTGCCACTGCCGGCGAGACCAAGACCAAGCCGACTCAGCACTCGGTCAAGGAACTGCGTTCCATCGGCTTGCAGCCGGATGTGCTGGTGTGCCGCTCCGATCACCCGATCGACCTGTCTTCGCGGCGCAAGATTGCGCTGTTCACCAATGTCGAAGAGCGCGCGGTCATCGCTCTGGAAGACGTCGATACCATCTACAAGATTCCTGGTGTGCTGCATGCTCAGGGCCTCGATGACATCGTCGTCGAGCGTTTCGGCCTGCAATGCCAGCCAGCTGACCTGTCCGAGTGGGATCGTGTGGTGGATGCCAAGCTGCATCCGGAGAAGGAAGTCACCATTGCCATGGTCGGCAAGTACATGGAATTGCTGGATGCCTACAAGTCGCTGATCGAGGCGATGAGCCATGCCGGCATCCAGAACCGCACCAAAGTCAATATTCGTTATATCGACTCGGAAGATATCGAAACCCAGGGCACCGACCTGCTGCAGGGCGTAGATGCCATTCTGGTGCCGGGTGGCTTTGGCCTGCGTGGCGTGGAAGGCAAGATCCGCACCGTGCAGTACGCCCGTGAGAACAAGATCCCCTACCTGGGTATTTGCCTGGGTATGCAGGTCGCGGTTATCGAATATGCACGTAACGTACTGGGCTGGGCCGATGCCAATTCCAGCGAGTTCGATCCGAACTCCAGCCACCCGGTAGTAGGTCTGATCACCGAATGGCAGGATGCTGCCGGTAGCGTCGAGGTGCGTACCGATGCCTCCGACCTGGGCGGCACTATGCGTCTGGGTGCCCAAGAGTGCCAGTTGCTGGAGGGTTCCAATGTGTATGCCTGCTACGGCAAGGCGCGTATTGTCGAACGCCATCGCCATCGCTACGAAGTGAACAACAATCTGTTGCCGCAGTTGCAGCAGGCCGGTCTGAATATCACCGGTCGTTCCGCCGATGGTGCGCTGGTTGAAGTGGTCGAGGCGCCGGATCATCCGTGGTTCGTGGCCTGCCAGTTCCATCCGGAGTTCACCTCCACGCCGCGTGACGGTCATCCGTTGTTCAGCGGTTTCGTCAATGCTGCGCTGGCCCAGAAGGCGCATCAGGCATGAGTCAGAAGACCATTCGCGTTGGCAATATCGACATTGCCAACGACAAGCCATTCGTGCTGTTCGGCGGTATCAACGTCATCGAGTCGCGCGACCTGGCGCTGCGCGCCTGCGAGGAATACGTGCGGGTCACCGAGAAACTCGGCATCCCCTATGTGTTCAAGGCCAGCTTCGACAAGGCCAACCGCTCGTCCATTACCTCTTTCCGTGGCCCTGGCCTGGAAGAGGGCATGAAGATCTTCGAGGAAGTGAAGAAGACCTTCGGCGTGCCGGTGATTACCGATGTGCATGAACCCTACCAGGCCGCACCAGTGGCCGAAGTCTGCGACATCATCCAGCTGCCGGCCTTCCTGTCGCGGCAGACCGACCTGGTGGTGGCCATGGCCAAAACCGGTGCAGTGATCAACATCAAGAAGGCGCAGTTCCTCGCCCCGCAGGAGATGAAGCACATCCTGCGCAAGTGCGAGGAAGCCGGTAATGATCAGCTGATCCTCTGTGAGCGTGGTTCCTCCTTCGGTTACAACAACCTGGTGGTAGACATGCTCGGCTTCGGCATCATGAAGCAGTTCAACTACCCGGTGTTCTTTGACGTGACTCATGCCCTGCAGATGCCGGGTGGCCGTGCCGACTCGGCGGGTGGACGACGTGCTCAGGTCACTGATCTGGCCAAGGCCGGTATGAGCCAGGGTCTGGCCGGCCTGTTCCTCGAGGCGCACCCGGACCCGGATAACGCCAAGTGCGATGGCCCCTGCGCCCTGCGCCTGGACAAGCTGGAGCCCTTCCTCAGCCAGCTCAAGCAGCTGGATGACCTGGTCAAGAGCTTCCCAACTATCGAAACCGCTTGAGCCTGCCGCTTGCAGCCTGAAGCTTCGCAGCTACCCAACGGAGTACCAACTACAATGGCAAAAATCGTCGACATCAAGGGTCGTGAGGTTCTCGACTCCCGTGGCAACCCCACCGTGGAAGCCGATGTAATCCTCGAAGGCGGCATCATCGGTAGCGCTTGTGCGCCATCCGGTGCTTCCACCGGTTCCCGCGAAGCGCTGGAACTGCGTGATGGCGACAAGAGCCGTTACCTGGGCAAGGGCGTGCTGAAGGCCGTAGCCAACATCAATGGGCCGATCCGTGACTTGTTGCTGGGCAAGGACGCGACTGATCAGCAGGCCCTGGACCGCGCGATGATCGAGCTCGACGGTACCGAGAACAAGGCCAAGCTGGGCGCCAACGCCATCCTCGCCGTGTCCCTGGCCGCGGCCAAGGCTGCCGCCCAGGCCAAGGGCGTGCCGCTGTACGCGCATATTGCCGATCTGAACGGTACCCCGGGCGTCTACTCCATGCCGGTGCCGATGATGAACATCATCAACGGCGGCGAGCACGCCGACAACAACGTTGATATCCAGGAGTTCATGGTCCAGCCGGTTGGCGCCAAGAACTTCGCCGACGCCCTGCGCATGGGCGCCGAGATCTTCCATCACCTGAAAGCCGTGCTGAAGGCCCGTGGCCTGAACACCGCGGTGGGTGACGAGGGCGGCTTCGCGCCGAACCTGGCGTCCAACGAAGATGCCCTGGCCGCCATCGCCGAGGCCGTGGCCAACGCCGGCTACACGCTGGGCACCGACATCACCCTGGCCCTGGACTGCGCATCGAGCGAGTTCTTCAAGGATGGTCAGTACGACCTGGCTGGCGAAGGCAAGGTGTTCAGCGCCGAAGGTTTCGCCGACTACCTGGCCGGCCTGACCCAGCGCTACCCGATCATCTCCATCGAAGACGGCATGGACGAGTCCGACTGGGCTGGCTGGAAAGTCCTGACCGACAAGATCGGCGAGAAGGTGCAGCTGGTTGGCGACGACCTGTTCGTTACCAACACCAAGATTCTCAAGCGTGGCATCGAAGAGAAGATCGGCAACTCGATCCTCATCAAGTTCAACCAGATCGGCTCGCTGACCGAGACCCTGGAAGCCATCCAGATGGCCAAGGCCGCTGGCTTCACCGCGGTGATCTCGCACCGCAGCGGCGAAACCGAAGACAGCACCATCGCCGACCTGGCCGTGGGTACTGCCGCAGGCCAGATCAAGACTGGCTCGCTGTGCCGCTCCGACCGCGTGTCCAAGTACAACCAGCTGCTGCGTATCGAAGAGCAGTTGGCTGGCAAGGCACCCTACAAGGGTCGCGCCGAGTTCCGCGGCTGATCCTGCCACCCCACAGCTGCAAGGCCTGTGGGGTGGGAATTTGCCTGCCGCGGTAAACATGCTAAAAGGGCAGCGCTCCGGCATAGCTTCTGTGCCTGCTGCCCTTTTTTATGGATAGCCCTCCCCATCATGTCGAAAGCTCCGTTCTGGCTGTTTTTCGCGTTGTGCCTGTTGCTTGCCGGCCTGCAATATCGCTTGTGGCTGGGCGACAACGGCTTGGCGGAGATTCGTGCGTTGCAGGAGCAGATTGCCGAGCAGAAGGGTGAGAACGAGCGCCTGCTGGAGCGCAATCGCATCCTCGAAGCCGAAGTGCTGGAACTCAAGAGCGGTATGGAAACCGTCGAAGAGCGCGCCCGCCATGAGTTGGGCATGGTTAAAGAGGGTGAGACCCTCTACCAGTTGGCGCAGTGATGGATAACCTGCCTGCCTTCTGGGTGGTGATACCGGCTGCCGGTATCGGTAGCCGCATGCGTGCGGATCGCCCCAAGCAATATCTGCAAGTGGCTGGGCGCACGATTCTCGAACACAGTCTGAGCGGCTTTCTCGACCATCCACACTTGCGTGGCCTGGTGTTGGCGCTGGCCGCTGACGACCCCTGGTGGCCAACCTTGGCTTGCGCTGCCGACGCGCGTATCCAGCGCGTGCGGGGCGGCGCTGAACGTGCCGACTCGGTGCTGGCCGGCCTGGATTATCTGGCCGGGATAGGGGCGCCGGCCGAGGGCTGGGTGCTGGTGCATGATGCGGCGCGTCCCAACCTGGCGCGCAGCGATCTGGACAAGCTGCTGCACAGTCTGGCGGATGATCCGGTAGGTGGCCTGCTGGCCGTGCCGGCGCGGGATACGCTGAAGCGTGCGGGGGCGGACGGGCGAGTTTGCGCAACGGTCGATCGCAGTGTCATCTGGCAGGCCTACACACCGCAGATGTTCCGCCTGGGAGCATTACGCAAGGCATTGGCCGAAGCACTGGCGGCGGGGGTGGCGATTACCGATGAGGCATCGGCCATGGAGTGGGCCGGACAGGCGCCGCTGCTTATCGAAGGGCGTGCCGACAACCTCAAGGTGACCCGCCCGGAGGATCTCGAATGGCTTCGTCAGCGCTGGGCGCTGCGCGACGCCTGAGCAGACAGCCCTTCGCGCAGGTGCTCGACCAGCAGACGTACCTTGGGTGAGAGGTGGCGTTGTTGCGGATACAGCGCCCACACGGCGGTATTCGGCGGGCGCAGGTGCTCCAGCAGGGAAACCAGCGCGCCGCTGCGCAGATGCGTTTGCACGTAGTAGTCCGGCAGTTGGCACAGGCCAACGCCGTGCAGTGCGGCATCGAGGACTGCCTGCCCGCTGTTGCAGCGCCAGTTGCCGGCTACCCGCACCTGTACTTCACGGCCCTGCTCCTGGAAATGCCACAGGTCGCTGCTGCCAATCAGGCAGTTGTGCTCGCTTAGCGCGCTCAGGTTGGCCGGCTGGCCGGCGCGCTGCAGGTAGGTCGGCGCGGCGCACAGGTACATAACCCGCGGCGCCAGGCGCGTGGCTACCAGGCGCGAGTCCTGCAGGCGACCCAGGCGGATAGCCAGGTCCAGGCCTTCCTGCAGCAGGTCGAGTGGCCGGTTGTCCAGCTCGATATCTACCCTCAATTGGCTGTGTCTGGACATGAACTGGTTGACCAGCGGCACGATGAAGCGCTCACCATAGGCGACTGCGCACGTCATGCGCAGCAGCCCCTTGGGCTCACCGGCCAGGTCACCCACGGCACGCAGTGCTTCCTCGCGGGCATCCTGCAGGCGGCGGCAGTGCAGCAGGAAGGTCTGTCCGGCCTCGGTCAGCGCCACGCGGCGGGTGCTGCGGTAGAACAAACGGGTCTGCAGGCGCTCTTCCAGGCGTGCGACCTGACGGCTGACCTGCGAGGTAGACAGTCCCAGGCGTTTACCGGCCGCCGCGAACTGGCCGCATTCGGCGACCGCGACGAACTCATCCAGACCATCCCAGCGATTCATGGATTATTCCTTATTGGCAATAATGTTTTGTAGGGCGACGGATTATCCCTGAATTGGCAGTGATCTACACTGGCGTCACTTCAGAACGCCTGCAGGAGCCTTTCCCATGATCAAATCCCGTGCCGCCGTGGCCTTTGCCCCCAACCAGCCGCTGCAGATCGTCGAGGTCGACGTGGCGCCACCCAGGGCTGGCGAGGTACTGGTGCGTATCGTCGCCAGCGGTGTGTGCCACACCGACGCCTACACCCTGTCCGGTCAGGACAGCGAGGGGGTGTTTCCGTGCATCCTTGGTCATGAGGGAGGTGGCATCGTCGAGGCGGTGGGCGAGGGGGTGACCTCGCTGGCGGTCGGTGATCACGTGATCCCGCTGTACACGGCCGAATGCCGCGAGTGCAAATTCTGCACTTCTGGCAAGACCAACCTGTGCCAGGCGGTGCGCGCCACCCAGGGCAAGGGCCTGATGCCCGATGGCACCACGCGCTTCTCCTACCAGGGCCAGCCGGTCTATCACTACATGGGCTGTTCGACCTTTTCCGAGTACACGGTGCTGCCGGAAATCTCCCTGGCGAAGATTCCCAAGGAAGCACCGCTGGAGAAGGTCTGTCTGCTCGGCTGTGGTGTGACCACCGGCATCGGCGCGGTGCTCAACACCGCCAAGGTCAGCGAGGGCTCCACGGTGGCGATCTTCGGCCTGGGCGGTATCGGCCTGGCAGCCATCATCGGCGCCAAGATGGCCAAGGCCGCGCGAATCATTGCCATCGATATCAACCCGGCCAAGTTCGACGTGGCGCGTGAATTGGGCGCCACCGACTTCGTCAACCCGCAGGACTACGCCAAGCCGATTCAGGAGGTGATCGTCGAGATGACCGATGGCGGCGTCGATTATTCCTTTGAGTGCGTCGGCAACGTGCAGCTGATGCGTGCGGCGCTGGAGTGCTGCCACAAGGGCTGGGGCGAGTCGACCATCATCGGCGTGGCGCCGGCCGGCGCCGAGATCAGCACCCGCCCGTTCCAGCTGGTCACCGGACGGGTGTGGCGCGGCAGCGCCTTCGGCGGCGTGAAAGGGCGCAGCGAGCTGCCGGGCTATGTGGAGAAATCGCAGAAGGGCGAGATTCCCCTGGATACCTTCATCACCCACACCATGGGCCTGGACGAGATCAACAGCGCCTTCGAGCTGATGCACGAAGGCAAGAGCATCCGTACGGTCATCCACTTCTGAGGGCGCCGCGATGACTCTGGAACTTCTTTCCAGTAACCGCAGTTTCGGCGGCTGGCACCGGCGCTATCGCCATCGCTCCAGCACGCTGGATTGCGACATGCAGTTTGCCGTCTACCTGCCACCGCAGGCCGAGCAGGGGGAGCGCTTGCCGGTTCTCTACTGGCTCTCGGGGCTGACCTGTACCGATGAGAACTTCATGCAGAAGGCCGGTGCCCAGCGCGTCGCTGCCGAGCTGGGACTGGTGCTGGTGGCGCCGGACACCAGTCCGCGAGGCGAAGGTGTGCCGGGCGATCCGGATGGCGCCTGGGACTTCGGTCTCGGCGCCGGCTTCTACCTGAATGCCAGCGAGCAGCCCTGGGCGCGCCACTACCGCATGCACGACTACGTGGTGCATGAGCTGCCGGCGCTGATCGAAGCGCACTTGCCGGTTAGTGAGCGGCGCGGTATCAGCGGGCACTCCATGGGCGGGCATGGTGCCTTGGTTTGTGCGCTGCGCAACCCGGGGCGTTATCGCTCGCTGTCGGCTTTCGCGCCGATCAGTAATCCACAGGATTGTCCCTGGGGCGAGAAAGCGTTTTCCCGCTACCTGGGCGAGGATCGCGCCACCTGGCAGGCGTGGGATGCCTGCACACTGCTGGCGAGTGCTACGCAGAGGCTGCCGATCCTGGTTGATCAGGGCGAGGCGGACAGCTTCCTTGACACCCAGCTCAAGCCCCAGGCGCTCAAGGTGGCGGCCGAGGCGGTAGGTTATCCACTGACCCTGCGTCTGCAGCCGGGTTACGACCACAGCTACTACTTCATCGCCAGCTTTATCGAGGACCACCTGCGTCATCATGCGGCCGCTTTACGGCAGCCATAGGCGGCCAGTTGCAGGTAGGCGCAAAAGGACATGCCAACCTCAGGTCGAGCGCCAGGATGATGCGCTTGCAGCTTGCAGCTTGCAGCTTGCAGCTTTCAGTTAGAATCGCGCCCTGGCATTTTCAGGGCGTTTTCTTATGCGTATAGGTCATGGCTACGATGTGCATCGGTTTGGCGAGGGCGACTTCATTACCCTGGGCGGGGTGCGTATTCCCCACCGTTGCGGATTGATTGCCCATTCTGACGGCGATGTGCTGCTGCATGCCCTGAGCGATGCGCTGCTCGGTGCGGTGGCCCTCGGCGATATCGGCAAGCATTTCCCCGACAATGACCCGGCGTTCAAGGGCGCCGACAGCCGTGTGCTGCTGCGTCATGTGCTTGGCCTGGTCCAGGCCAAGGGCTACCGCGTCGGCAATGTCGATGCCACCATCGTAGCCCAGGCGCCGAAGATGGCCCCGCATATCGAGAACATGCGTCAGTGCATTGCCGAGGATCTGCAGGTCGCGCTGGATCAGGTCAACGTCAAGGCCACCACCACCGAACAGCTGGGTTTCACCGGGCGCGAGGAAGGCATTGCCGTGCATGCCGTGGCTCTGCTGGTGAGCGCATGAACGAGTTTCAGCTACTCGGGCCGCGTGCCTATGGTGCAGCCTGTGGGCGGGCGCAACTTAAGGCCTGCGCCGAAGACTTCCAGGTTGATGAGGTGCTGGATATCCCGCTCAGCGGGCAGGGTGAGCACCTGTGGCTGTGGGTGGAGAAGCGTGGTCTGAATACCGAGGACGCTGCGCGACGTTTGGCGCGTGCCGCCGGTCTGCCGCTCCGCCTGGTCAGTTATGCCGGGCTGAAGGATCGCCAGGCGCTGACTCGTCAGTGGTTCAGCCTGCATCTGCCGGGTAAGGCTGATCCGCAGTTGCAGGATGCCGAGGGGCCGGCCTTGCGCATTCTCAGTCAGCAGCGACACAACCGTAAACTGCAGCGTGGCGCGCACGCCGCCAACGGTTTCACCCTGCGCCTGACGGCCCTGCAGGCTGATCACAGCGCGCTTGACGAGCGTCTGCAGCAGATCGCTCGCCAGGGTATTCCCAACTACTACGGTGTGCAGCGTTTCGGTCACCAGGGCGGCAATCTGCACGAAGCGCGGCAGTATGCCGAGCGTGCTGAGCTGCCGGTGCAGCGCAACCTGCGCTCGCGGTTGTTGTCCGCGGCGCGCAGCTACCTGTTCAACCAGGCTCTGGCCGCGCGCGTTGCCGATGGCAGCTGGCAGCTGGCACAGCCGGGCGACCTGTTGGCCTTTACCGACAGCCGCAGCTTTTTTCTGGCGGGTGAAGCCGATTGCGCCGATGAGCGTCTGGCGCGACTCGATCTGCACCCTACCGGCCCGCTGTGGGGCGAGGGCAGTAGTAGCGCAGAGGGCGACATGCAGCTTCTGGAAGCACGGATTGCCCAGGCCGAACCTGCGCTGGTGGCCTGGCTGGCCAAGGCGGGCATGGCGCACGAACGGCGCATTCTGCGCCTCCCCATTGCGCGCCTGACGTGGCATTATCCCGCTCCTGACATCTTGCAACTGGCTTTCGTCCTGCCGGCCGGATGCTTCGCCACTGCCCTGGTGCGCGAGCTGGTCGATCTGCTACCGGCGGGGCAGACGGATACTCCATGCGAATTCTGATATCCAATGACGACGGCGCCATGGCGCCGGGCATCGCTGCGCTGCATGCGGCGCTGGCCGACCTGGGCGAGTGCGTCATCGTCGCGCCGCTGGAAGACAAGAGTGGCGCCAGCAGCTCGCTGACCCTGGACCGGCCGCTGCATCCCAGTACGCTGCCCAATGGCTACATTGCGCTGAACGGCACGCCCACCGACTGCGTGCACCTCGGGCTCAACGGCCTGCTGGAACAGACCCCGGACATGGTGGTGTCAGGTATCAACCTGGGCGCCAACCTGGGTGACGACGTGCTCTATTCCGGTACCGTGGCGGCAGCCCTGGAAGGGCGTTTCCTGAACAAGCCGGCGTTTGCCTTCTCGCTGGTCTCGCGGCAGCCCGACAACCTGGCTACGGCGGCACATTTCGCCCGTCTGCTGGTGGCGGCTCACGAACGGCTTGATCTGCCACCACGTACTGTCCTCAACGTCAACGTACCCAACCTGCCGCTGGAGAAGATCCGTGGCGTGCAACTGACCCGCCTGGGCCATCGTGCCCGTGCCGCCGCTCCGGTCAAGGTGGCCAATCCGCGTGGCAAGCTGGGCTACTGGATCTCGGTAGCCGGCGATGCCGAGGATGGTGGGGCCGGCACTGATTTCCATGCGGTCATGCAGGGCTATGTATCGATTACCCCGCTGCAGCTGGATCGTACCTTCCATGAGGCGTTCAGCGGTTTGGCCAATGGTCTGGAGGGGCTGTTCTGATGCGTGGGCATGATCACCTGCAGCGTCATGGCATCGGCATGACCTCGCAGCGCACGCGCGAGCGACTGATTGAGCGCCTTTACGAGGAAGGCCTGAGCAATCCGCATGTGCTGGAAGTCATCCGGCGTACGCCGCGTCACCTGTTCGTCGACGAAGCCCTGGCGCATCGCGCCTATGAAGACACTGCCTTGCCGATCGGTCACAACCAGACCATTTCCCAGCCCTACATGGTCGGGCGGATGACCGAGTTGTTACTGGCTGCCGGACCGCTCGACAAAGTGCTGGAGATCGGCACGGGCTCCGGTTATCAGACAGCGGTGCTGGCGCAGCTGGTCGAGCGGGTGTTCTCTGTCGAACGTATCCAGGCTCTGCAGGACCGCGCCAAGGAACGCCTGGCCGAATTGAATATTCGTAATGTGGTGTTCCGCTGGGGGGATGGCTGGGAAGGCTGGCCGGCGCTGGCGCCCTATAACGCCATCATCGTTACCGCAGCGGCCGCCGAGGTGCCGCAAGCGCTGCTGGAGCAGCTGGCGCCTGGTGGGCGCCTGGTGATTCCGGTAGGCGCAGGCGATGTGCAGGAGTTGCTGCTGATCACCCGTGAAGAACAGGGCTATACCCGCCATGTGCTGGATGCGGTGCGCTTCGTGCCGCTGCTCAATGGGCCGCTGGCCTGATCGTCAATGGAAGGAACCATGAAGCGTTATCTATTGCTGTTTCTCAAGGGTATGGCCATGGGGGCAGCGGACGTGGTGCCGGGTGTGTCCGGGGGTACCGTGGCGTTCATCACGGGAATTTACGATGAGCTGCTCAAGTCGCTGGCTCAATTGCCCAAGGCTGGCCTTTTGCTGCTGCGCGGGCGTGTACAGGAGGCCTGGCGAGAAGCCAATGCCACCTTCCTGCTGGTGTTGTTCGGCGGCATTCTGCTGAGCGTGTTGTCGCTGGCCAAGCTGATTACCTGGCTGCTGGTGAGCCAACCGATTGCCATCTGGTCGTTTTTCTTCGGATTGATCCTGGTGTCCACCTACCTGGTCGGGCGTGAGGTACAACGTTGGAACCTGACGCGCGTGGCCAGTTTTGTAGCGGGGGGAGCGTTGGCCTGGTGGATCACAGTGGCCGCGCCGGTACAGTTGGAAGGCACGCCGTTGACTGTATTCCTGGCCGGGGCCGTGGCGATTTGCGCGATGATCCTGCCTGGGATTTCCGGCAGTTTTATTCTGGTCTTGCTGGGCCTTTATTCGCTGGTGCTGGGCGCTGTCAAAAACTTGCAGCTGGATATCTTGCTGCTTTTCGCCTCGGGTTGCGTGCTGGGCTTGTTGAGTTTTGCCCGGGTACTCAGCTGGCTTTTGCAGCACTGGCGCGACATGACCCTGGCTTTCCTGACTGGTCTGATGGTGGGGTCGTTGAACAAGGTTTGGCCGTGGAAGCAGACCTTGAGCTGGCGTACCGATAGCAGCGGTGTGTCGCAGCCGGTATTGCAGGAAAACCTCTGGCCGACTCAGTTCGCCTTGCAGTTCGACACTGATCCGCAGTTGCTGGCAGCCTTGCTGCTGGCGGCCGGTGGTATCACCTTGGTGCTGGGGCTGGAATGGTTGGCCAAGCGCCTATCGCTGAGTGGCGAGAGAGACTGACGGGATTATGACGACAGCATTGATAGAGCATGCCTTTTCGCGACAGCTAGCCGTGCTTGGCCTGTGCAGCCTGCTGCTGGCCGGCTGTGCGGGCAAGCAAAGCGGGACGGTACAGGTGGTCGATCGCTCGCCAGGTCATGCCGCACAGAGTCGGCAACCCGTAACCCAGGGGCAGTATGTGGTGCAGCGTGGCGATACCCTGTATTCCATCGCTTTTCGTTTCGGCTGGGACTGGAAGGCCCTGGCGGCACGCAACCAGATCGCGCCTCCTTATCTGATTCGCCCTGGACAAGTCATTCGTTTCGATGGGCAACAGGCTGCGCCGCAAATTGTACGCACGGCGCCACCGGTCATCCCCAGGAATCCACCGGTAGTCAGCCAGCCGCCGCGTGTCGTACCGCCTGTGTCTGCCCCCGTGGTGGTTGCTCCGCCTCCCGCAAGCAAACCGCCGAGCCCACCGGTTGCCCCTCCAAAGGTCGTAGGCGGGTGGGCCTGGCCGGCTAGTGGCGCGGTTCTCAGCCGTTTTGCCTCAAACGGCAGTTTGAATAAAGGAATTGATATCGCTGGTGAATTGGGCCAGCCTGTTTTGGCTGCTTCTGATGGCTCGGTGGTATACGCCGGCAGCGGTTTGCGCGGATATGGCGAACTGGTGATCATCAAGCACAACGATATCTACGTGAGCGCCTACGGACATAACCGCAGGCTCTTGGTGAAGGAGGGGCAAAGGGTCAAGGCCGGGCAAGCCATTGCTGAAATGGGTTCCACAGGAACCGACCGGGTGAAGCTGCACTTCGAGATTCGCCGCCAGGGCAAACCTGTAGACCCCTTGCAGTACCTGCCACGTCGTTGACCTTCAAGGTCTGCCAGATTCAACACACGCCAGCTATACGGGGTTAAGGGCGTGTCGATGCGGAGACAACCGCACAGATCCTAGCTTCACTTTTGCCACGCACGCAGGGGACGGGCCTGCCGCTGTCACGGAAGAGCAGCGCAGGCCGGTTGGACAACTCAGCATGGGGCAACAAACATGGCACTCAAAAAAATAAAAACGCCGGAGTTTGATGTTGACGACGATCTGCTTCTTCTCGAAGCGGAAGACGTCATGAGCGACAGCGAAGCATCGGGCAGCGAAGCCCCCGTATTCGTCAACAAGACACGGGCCACTGCCAGCAGTCAACACAAGTACATTGATTACAGCCGCGCATTGGACGCCACCCAGCTGTATCTCAATGAAATTGGCTTTTCCCCTCTGCTCAGTGCCCAGGAAGAAGTGCACTTCGCACGCCTGGCGCAGAAAGGCGATCCGGCCGGCCGCAAGCGCATGATTGAAAGCAACTTGCGCCTGGTGGTGAAAATTTCCCGGCGCTATATCAATCGTGGCTTATCGCTGCTCGACCTGATCGAGGAAGGCAACCTGGGCCTGATTCGTGCCGTGGAGAAGTTCGATCCCGAGCGGGGTTTCCGTTTCTCCACCTATGCCACCTGGTGGATTCGCCAGACCATAGAGCGCGCCATCATGAATCAGACGCGCACGATTCGCCTGCCTATCCATGTGGTCAAGGAACTAAATGTCTACCTGCGAGCCGCTCGTGAGCTGACGCAGAAGCTTGATCATGAGCCATCACCCGAAGAAATCGCCAACCTGTTGGAAAAACCGGTGGCGGAGGTCAAGCGTATGCTCGGGCTCAATGAGCGAGTGAGCTCGGTGGATGTATCGATCGGGCCGGACTCGGACAAGACGCTGCTCGATACCCTGACGGATGAGCGTCCCAGTGATCCCTGTGAGTTGCTGCAGGGAGATGATCTCAACGCCAGTATCGATCAATGGCTGGGCGAGCTGAGTGAGAAACAGCGCGATGTGGTGGTGCGTCGTTTCGGTTTGCGTGGTCATGAAAGTGCCACGCTGGAAGAGGTCGGGCGTGAAATTGGCCTGACGCGTGAGCGCGTCCGGCAGATCCAGGTCGAAGCGCTCAAACGTATGCGGGAAATCTTCGAGGCCAACGGCCTTTCCAGCGATGCACTATTCCAGTAGCGATCACCCTGCTGCTCGCTGAGCGGCAGGGCAAATAGCTGAAATTCCGGAAAAAAGTGCTGCGCAGGGCTTCGCCAATGGCGCGACTGCTGCTATCATGCGCGCCGTTCGGGAAGATGCCGGAGTGGTCGAACGGGACGGATTCGAAATCCGTTGTGTCAGCAATGGCACCTAGGGTTCAAATCCCTATCTTCCCGCCATATAAACAAAACCCCCGGTGATTTTTCACCGGGGTTTTTGTTTATATGGCACTTGCGAAAGACTCTGCGTTAAGCGTGCCGTTCTACACACTTACTTTTTCAGCTCATAGGCACACAGGCTTACCGTTGTCGCCAGATTGAGTGATTCGATCGCGCCACAACCAGCGATGGTGAAGGGGCGGGCGTAGAGGGATGTCAGCTGTTCGCGGGGAACGCCGCGCGCCTCGTTGCCGAACAGATAGCAGTCGAAGCGGGCAAAGGCTGGCGACTGCACCGGCTCGCCTTGCATGTCCAGGCAGGCAATGCGTGGGAATCGACTGGCCAGAGATTCCAAGTTTACCTCCAGCTCCAGGGGAACATGAAAAATAGCCCCCATGCTGGCGCGAACCACCTTGGGGTTGTAGGGGTCGACGCTGCCGGGGCTGAGCAGGCAGCGGAAACCGCCGAACCAGGCCAACGTGCGCAAGATGGTGCCAAGGTTGCCCGGATCCTGGATTTCGTGCAGGTAGACGGCCCGTGTAGGCGTAGTCGCCGCCGTTGTTGTCAGTGCTGCCATGGGCACCACGGCGAGAATGCCTTGTGGTGTATGGGTGTCGGCGATCTGCGCCATCTGTCGTTCGCTGATCAGTTGGGTCTTGAACGGGCTTTCCCAGTGCTGATAGGCGGCGGTGACATAGAGCTGGCTGGCGAGCAACGCAGGGTTGCGCGCTGCGGCCTTATGTAGCTCCAGCAGCAGGTGCTCGCCCTCTACCAGGAAGTGGCCGAATTCGGCGCGGTACTTCTTCTGCTGCAGCTTCTTGATGTCGTCGAGTTTCATTGCGGGCTGTGCTCGGCCAGCATCGAACGAGCTATCGCTTCGGCCACCTTGATGCCATCTACCCCCGCCGAGAGGATGCCGCCGGCGTAGCCGGCACCCTCGCCGGCCGGGTACAGGCCCTTGAGGTTGAGGCTTTGCAGGGTCTCGTTGTCACGGGTGATGCGCACCGGCGACGAGGTGCGGGTTTCGATGCCGGTGAGTACCGCGTCGTCCCGGTCGAAGCCACGGATCTGTTTGCCGAAGGCCGGCAGTGCCTCGCGAATGGCCTCGATGGCGTAGTCAGGCAGCGACGCTGCCAGGTCGCCGAGGCGCACGCCGGGTTTGTAGGAAGGTTCCACCTCGCCCAGTTCGCTCGATGGCACACCGCGAATGAAATCGCCGACCAGTTGCGCCGGTGCGCAGTAGTCACGCCCACCCAGTTCATAGGCGCGCGACTCCAGGCGCTCCTGGAACTCCACGCCGGCCAGCGGGCCGCCGGGGAAGTCCTGTTCCGGGTTGATGCCGACGACGATGCCGGCGTTGGCGTTGCGCTCGTTGCGTGAGTACTGGCTCATGCCGTTGGTTACCACGCGTTCCGGCTCGGAGGTGGCGGCCACCACGGTGCCGCCCGGGCACATGCAGAAGCTGTATACGGCACGACCGTTCTTGGCGTGGTAGACCAGCTTGTAGTCGGCGGCGCCGAGCTCCGGATGGCCGGCGTACTTGCCCAGGCGCGCCTGGTCGATCAGCGATTGCGGGTGCTCGATACGGAAGCCGATGGCGAAGGGCTTGGCCTCGATGAATACGCCCTGGCGGTGCAGCATGCGGAAGGTGTCGCGCGAGCTGTGCCCCAGCGCCAGCACCACATGGCGGCTGCGCAGGGTTTCGCCGTTGGCCAGTACTACGCCTTCGAGTTGACCGTCGTTGATCAGCAGATCAGTCACCTTGCTCTCGAAACGTACTTCGCCGCCGAGGGCAATGATCTCTTCGCGCATGGCCGCCACCACGCCGGTCAGGCGGAAGGTGCCGATATGTGGCTTGCTGACGTACATGATCTCTTCCGGCGCGCCGGCACGGACGAACTCGTGCATCACCTTGCGGCCGTAGAACTTCGGGTCCTTGATCTGGCTGTACAGCTTGCCGTCGGAGAACAGGCCAGCACCACCCTCGCCAAACTGCACGTTGGACTCGGCAGTCAGGGTTTTCTTGCGCCAGAGTGCCCAGGTGTCCTTGGTGCGCCGGCGCACATCCTTGCCGCGCTCCAAGACGATCGGCTTGAAACCCATCTGCGCCAGCAGCAGCGCGGCGAACAACCCGCAGGGGCCGAAACCCACCACGATAGGGCGCTCGCTCAGGCCGGCCGGCGCCTGGCCGACCGGGTAGTAATTCGTGTCCGGTGCCGGGCGAACGTGCGGGTCGTCGGCGAAGCGCGCCAGCACACTCGCCTCGTCGCGCACTTCCAGGTCGATGATGTAGATGAACAGGATCACGCTGTTCTTCTTGCGCGCGTCGTAGCTGCGCTTGAATACACTGAAGTTCAGCAGCTCGGCGGCGGAGATGCCCAGGCGGCGGGCAATGGCCTGGGGCAATTCATCAGCAGCATGATCGAGGGGCAGGGACAGCTCGGTGAGGCGAATCATGGGGAAATCCTGGCCGGTGACTCCGGCAAAGGAGAATAGAAAGGGTGGGAGGTCGCGATTGTACCTGTGCTCCGGCAGGCTGTCAGGCGGGCTCAGCGCCGGGCATTTAGCCCATGGGCGATTATCCGCTTATAATTGCCGCCAATTTGCCTGCAACACGAACCTGTTCTGAATTTCTCAGGGCATGTGTTGCCCATTTCCGCATTGTCCGGTCGTCCCCATGAAACGCTCCAAAAGCAGTAGCCGCTGGCTGAATGAACACGTCAACGATCCTTATGTGAAACGCGCACAGAAGGACGGTTATCGCTCGCGCGCCAGTTACAAACTGATCGAGCTGAACGACAAGGACAAGCTGATCCGCCCGGGCATGCTGGTCATGGATCTGGGATCGGCGCCAGGAGGTTGGTCACAGGTGGCTGGCAAGATCGTCGGTGATCATGGTCGGGTCATCGCCAGCGATATCCTGCCAATGGACCCGCTGGACAACGTCGACTTCATCCAGGGCGACTTCACCGATGAAGCTGTGTTTCAGCAGATCCTCGCCAAGCTCAATGGTCGCCAGCCGGACCTGATCATTTCCGATATCGCGCCCAACATCAGTGGCGTGGCAGCGGCCGACCAGGCCGCTTCGATGTACCTGGTCGAACTGACCCTGGACATGGTACGTCAGGTACTCAAGCCGGGTGGCAACTACGCGGTCAAGGTCTTCCAGGGCGAGGGTTCTGACGAATTTCTGCGCGATGTGCGCAGCTCTTTCGAGAAGGTGATGATTCGCAAGCCAGAGGCTTCACGCCCACGTTCGCGTGAGGTGTATCTGGTCGCGAAAGGCTTCAAGGGCTGACGCGCGGTAGTCACTAAAAACTGTTGCTGTTGCGCTGCGCCCGGCTCAGAGACGTTCCTGCAGGGCCAGCAGGAGTTCCTGGATTTTCGCTTCGTCGCGCTTGTAGTAGGTCCAAGGGCCGATGCGCTGTGAGCTGACCAGTTGCGCGCGTTGCAGGATGGTCAGGTAGTTGGAGGTGGTGGACTGCGAGAGTCCGATCTTCTCCTGAATGATGCTCACGCAAACACCTATCTGTTGCGGATCGACTTCCTGTTCAGGGAAGTTCTTGCGCGGCTCCTTGAGCAGGCTGAGGATGGCCAGGCGGGTAGGGTTGTCTAGCGCCTTCAGCGCTTCGCTAACATCGATAGTCATGGGGGCAGGGGCCGCTGCGGGTCTGTTCGGTGGATGAAATACTCCGGCAGGTTGCCTGATCGCAGGAGGCTTGCCGGCAATCCGCCGGACGCATGCTGCGCAGGGCGGGTTGCCGGCGATCTTACGATATTTTTCCGCTCGTTCGCTGGCTGTCGTGCGCAGAAGCCACGCGGCGTCTAGCCGGTGTAACGCGGGTAGTCGGTGTAGCCCTGTGCCGTGCCGCCGTACATGCTGGCACTGTCCAGCGCATTGAGCGGCCAGCCATTGGCGATGCGCGTTGGCAGGTCGGGATTGGCGATGAAAGAACGACCGAAGCCGATCAGGTCGGCCCAGCCGGCTTCAATGGCCGCTGCTGCACGTGGTGCATCGTAGCGCCCGGCATACAGGATGCGCCCGCTGAACGCCCGCCGTACTGCCCAGCGGAAGCTCTCCGGCAGTTCCTCGGCGCCTTCCCAGTCCGCTTCGGCCAGCGACAGGTAGGCGATACCCAGCTCCTCCAGATGCCGTATGGCGGCCAGGTAGGTGGCCTGGGGATCATCCTCTACCAACCCCAGATAGACGCGTTCCTCGTCGGTGCTGCTAAACAGCGGCGCGAAACGCACACCGAGGCGTTGTGGACCGACGACCTCGGCGACTGCCTGGGTGATCTCGCGGAGAAAGCGCAGGCGATTGTCCAGTGATCCGCCGTACTCATCGCTGCGCTGGTTGCTGTGGGCGGAGATGAACTGGTTGACCAGATAGCCATTGGCACAGTGCAGCTCTACACCGTCGAAGCCAGCCTGCAGGGCATTGCGCGCCGCTTGTGCATAGTACTGGACCAGTTCGCGTACCTCGGCGGTAGTCAGTTCGCGGGGCATCGAGGGCTCACTGAGCATGCCGCTACCCGGCGCGGTTTCAATGAACACCTTGACCTGACTGGCGGGAATCGCCGAAGGCGCTACCGGTGCCTGACCCTCGGGTTGCAAGGCAGTGTGGGAAACCCGGCCAACATGCCAGAGTTGGGCAAAGATCACGCCGCCGGCGCCATGCACGGCACGGGTAACCTTTTGCCAGCCGGCAATCTGTTCGGTGCTGTGGATGCCGGGTGTCCAGGCGTAGCCCTGGCCACGTGGCTCGATCTGTGTACCTTCGCTGACCATGAAACCCGCACTACTGCGTTGCTGGTAGTACTCGGCCATCAATTCGTTGGCGATATTGCCGGGCTGTGCGCTGCGCGAGCGAGTCAGCGGAGGCAGGACGATGCGATTACGCAGGGTGTAGGGGCCCAACTGCAGAGGAGTGAAGAGTGCAGGAAAGTGGCTCATATTAATCTTGATATCTCGAAAAATATATTTAATGGCGTGGAAAGCGGCTGGTCAGCCCAGCCGGCCTATCCAGGCTGATGCAACCGTCAAGGCGCCGGCATAATAATCGTCAAATCGAGAAATGCAAATATACAGAATTGTCAGCAACAATGCTGTCGGTAAGCACCCAGACGTCGCTTGGCATGACGGCGGCTGACTATACCTGGCTGGTTGCTGGCGAATGATCTTGTGCGGTGGCCCGTGCTGTGGCCTCTGGGCAACCAGGAGGGTGAGCCGGCAGGTTAAACAACGAAAACCCCGCCACACGGCTGTGGCGGGGGCACGGGACGGTCTCCGATCAGTCGTCCATCTGGTCCTTGAGAATGGCACCGGTGCTGGCGTCCAGCTCCATGTCCCACTGCACGCCTTTCTCGTCGCGCAGCTCTACCTGGTAGACATAGCGACCGTACTCTTCTTCGAGTTCGGTCTCTTCGACGTTGGCGCCCGGGTGCTTGGCCAGTGCCGCCGCATTGAGTTTTTCAAAGGACTGGATGGTGCCGGCATCGCGCAGACGCAGCGCTTCGTCCGGACCGAGGTCGCGGGCCTGGGCCAGGCCGGCGGTGGCGATCAGCAGGGTGGTGGTAAACAGGGTAGTCAGCTTGTTCATGACAGGTTCCTCATTGGCTGGATGTTGCGTTTCAGTGAGGACAGCTTAGCCATACTGGCTGAATTCAAGCTGAATATACGGCCCAGTGCTTGGCGTAATGCTGTGCTAGCGTTGCTGTAGCGGCCAGGGTGGCCGTCATCACGGAGCAGGAGGTGCAGGATGCACAAGATCATGCAGGGGCTGATGCTGTTATGGCTGGGCGGCCAGGCGCTGGCCGGAGAGGAACCGGCGTTGCAGTGGCAGCGCGATGTGCAGGCGCAAGAGCAGGCCGCATCACGGCAAACCGATTTCAATACGTATAACTACCAGCCGCGACCGGCTGTTAATCGCATGCAGCCGCCAGCGCGCCTGCCGGTCGCGGCCAAGCCGGCACCGCCGCGCTGGGTCAAGCAGCAGGCCAAGGTCTACTGGCAGCAGCATGACCGCAGTCGCCAGGTCTTTACCGCGCATTGGCGCAGTCAGGATGGCTGGATCGACTACGCCTCGGTGTGTGCCAACTACCGTGCCGGGTCCTTGAGTTATCGTGACTGCCGCAAGGCAGCCAAACGTTATTTCGTCGAGCGTTGCAAAGCGGGGAAGGGGGCCGGCTACTGTCATGCCGAGAATAACTTTTTCCTCTGACCCGACCTTGGTCGAGGGCGACGGGCAGCCTGCGCAACAGGCATGATGTCCAAGACTTTCTTTTTGGATGGCCGCATGACCGCCCACCTAGCCTGGCAAATATTTACCTCGCGCGAAGCCTGTCTGACACAGTTGGCCGACGATCTCGGGCGTCTGCTGCGTGCAGCGCAGCAGGAACAGGATATGGTCAGTCTGTTGCTGCCCGGGGGCAGTTCGCCAGCCGCATTGTTGCCATTGCTGGCCGAGCAGGAGCTGGACTGGCGTGCGCTGCGTATCAGTCCGACCGACGAGCGCTGGGTGGCGGCGGATGCGCCACAGAGCAACTGGCGGCTACTGTACAGCGGCTTGCCACAGGCCTTTGTGCTGGATCCTCGACAGGCCGAGCATATCGAACAGGCAGCACAGAACTGGGGAGAGCAGCTGGCTAGTTGGGCGCCCTTCAGTGCGGTGTTGCTGGGCATGGGTGAAGACGGTCATGTGGCCTCGCTGTTTCCTCCGTTGGATGATCAGACCGCCTGCGGCGAGGCGGCCTGCATCAGCCTCGCCGCGCAGCCGCCTGTGCAGCGCATAAGCCTGCAGCTGGGCTTGCTGTTACGCAGCCAGTGGCTGGGCCTGCTGGCGTTCGGCACGGCCAAGCAACGCTTGTTGCAGCAGATTCAGGCCCGGCCGCAGTGTTATGCCGCGTTGCCGATTACCCGTCTGTTGGCGGCCAGTGATCGTCCACTGACAGTCTACTGGGCACCCTGACGGGTTACACTGGGCCTCTCGCCAGCCTTGGGAAAGAGCATGTTGAATCCCCACGTCGAGCAGATCACTGCGGCCATTGAGCTGCGCTCCCAGGCGCGGCGCAGTGCTTACCTGCAGCGCATGCAGGGGGCCCGCGAGCGACCCAGGCCGCAGGCGCTGGGCTGCTCCAACCTGGCCCATGCCCTGGCTGCGCAGAATGAATCGGCCCGGTTGATCATGCGCCAGGGGCGCTCCGCGCATATCGGCATAGTGTCCAGCTACAACGACCTGCTGTCGGCGCATGCCCCGTTGCGCGAGTATCCCGAGCAACTCAAGGCGACCCTGCTCGGCCTGGGGGCCAGCGCCCAGTTTGCCGCCGGTGTGCCAGCGATGTGTGATGGCATTACCCAGGGTGAGGCGGGCATGCAGCTATCGCTGTTCTCTCGCGACCTGATCGCCCAGGCAGCCGCCATTGGCTTGAGCCACGGCATCTTTGATGGCGCGCTGTACCTCGGGGTCTGCGACAAGATTGTTCCTGGCCTGCTGATTGGCGCACTGCACTTCGGCTACCTGCCGGCACTGTTCGTGCCAGCGGGTCCTATGGCGTCCGGCTTGCCGAACAAGGCCAAGGCCGACGTGCGTCAGCGTTATGCGCGTGGCGAAGCCTCCCGCGAAGAACTGCTTGAAGCGGAGCTGGCGGCTTACCATGGCGCAGGCACCTGCACCTTTTACGGTACGGCCAACAGCAATCAGTTGCTGATGGAGGCTATGGGGCTGCATGTGCCGGGCAGTGCCTTTGTGCCGCCAGACTCGCCGTTGCGTGGGGCGCTGACCGACGAAGCCGCACGCCTGATCGTGCACAACAGCCGCCATGGCGCGCGCCCCTTGCCGTTGGCTGAAATGCTTGATGCGCGGGTGCTGGTCAATGGCGTGGTGGCCTGGCTGGCCAGTGGCGGATCGACCAACCACTGCCTGCACTTGCCGGCGATTGCCCGCGCTGCCGGTTATGAGCTGCGCTGGGAAGATATTGCCGCCCTGTCCAAGGTGGTGCCATTGCTGGCGCGCATTTACCCCAATGGTGCTGCTGATGTGAACCAGTTTCAGGCCGCCGGTGGCCCGGCCTGGCTGCTCGGCGAGCTGCTCGATGGGGGCCTGCTGCACGGCGACGTCGCCACCGTCGCCGGGCACGGCTTGCAGGACTATTGTCGTGAACCCTGGCTGGCGGCAGGGCGTCTGGCCTGGCGTGAATTACCCGACACGCCGCCGCCTGCGGATATCCTGCGTCCGTGTACGAGCCCTTTTGCTGACGAAGCAGGCATGCTGCTGCTGCAGGGTAACCTGGGGCGGGCCATGCTCAAGACCAGTGCAGTTGATCCGGCCTACTGGCAAATCTGTGCACCAGCCCGCGTCTTTGCCAGCGAGGCCGCGGTGCTGGAGGCTTATGCCAACGGTGCACTACAAGGTGACCTGGTGCTGGTGGTGCGCTTCCAGGGACCGCGTGCCAATGGCATGCCCGAACTGCACAAGCTGATGCCGCTGCTGGCCAACCTGCAGGCGGCCGGGCAGCGCGTTGCCCTGCTTACCGACGGGCGTCTGTCGGGGGCCTCCGGTCAGGTGCTGGCGGCTTTGCACCTGACTCCGGAAGCGGCAGCCGGTGGCGCATTGGCCCAGGTCGTCGACGGTGACCTGATCAGCCTGGATGCGCACAGCGCTTGCCTGCACCTGCATGTGCCGGATGAGCAACTGGCCGAGCGTTTGCCAGCGCGTGCTGCGGCTGCGTTGGCGAGTGGCTATGGTCTGGAACTGTTTGCCGCCCAGCGACGCCTGGTAGGCCCGGCCGACCAGGGCGCCTGTTGCCCGAACGAGGATGACTGAGATGAGCTTGACGATGGAGCAGGTATTGCAGCGCGCCCGCCCGGTGTTGCCGGTGCTGGTGATCGAGGAAGTTGACCTGGCGCTTGACCTGGCCGCCGCCTTGCAGGCCGGAGGGATAGAGGTGCTTGAAGTCACCCTGCGCACGCCGCGCGCCCTGGAGGCGCTGCAGGCCATTCGCCGGCAGTTTCCCGAGCTGCTGGTGGGCGCGGGGACGCTGATCCATACCGAACAATTTGCCGAGGCCCGTGATGCCGGTGCACAGTTCTGTGTCAGTCCTGGCTGTACCGAGCGCCTGGCCGCGGCGGCGGAAGACTGTGGGTTGCCCTATCTGCCAGGGGTGATGACGCCTTCCGAGGTGCTCCTGGCCCTGGAATACGGCTATCGCTCGCTGAAGCTGTTTCCGGCCAACGGCACCACCAGTGTGAAAATGCTCAAGAGCTTCAAGGGGCCGTTTACCGGCATTCGTTTCTGCCCTACCGGGGGCGTGACAGCCGATAACCTGCTGACCTTCCTGCGCTTGCCGAATGTTGCCTGTGTCGGCGGGACCTGGATTGCCCCGCACAGCCTGGTGCGCGCGCGCGCCTGGGATCAGATCAGCCAGTTGGCTGTGGAGGCCCGGCAACTGGCGGGCAGCCTGGAGGTGCCGGCATGAGTGGCTGGGACTGGGTGGATGCGCCCTTTGTGATCGACCTGCAGGTGCAGGCCGAGGATATCGATGGCCTCGGGCATGCCAACAATGCGGTGTATGTCAGTTGGCTGGAGCGTTGTGCCTGGCGTCATTCGCAAAGCCTGGGGCTGGATCTGGCGGAATACCGACGCCTCGATCGCGCCATGGCGGTGTTGCGCCACGAAATCGATTACCTGGCCAGTGCCTACCAGGGGGACGAACTGCAGCTGGCGACTTGGATCATCGAGTCTGACCAGCGTTTGAAAATGACCCGGCACTTCCAGCTGCGGCGCAGTCGTGATGCCGCCACCCTGTTGCGCGCACGCACCACCTTCGTGTGTATCGAGCTGTCCAGCGGCAGGCCCAAACGCATGCCGCCGGAGTTTGTCGAGGGCTATGGGCGAGCCCTGCTGCCGGCCTAGCCAGGCAAGCCCTGGCTCCTCAGCTGAGCGCAAAAGAACCCGCGCATGGCGGCTAGCCGTTTTGTGCCCAGTTTTGCGGCAGGTTGATGAAGTCGACCAGTTCGCGCAGTCGGCCATGGTCACGGGCGTTGAAGCGAAACGCCAGGCGAATCAGCTCGCAAAACTCCGGCTCATCGCTCTCGCTTTCGCAATAGGCGCGCTGCTGGTAACCGCCCTCGACACACAGGTCGGCAAACTCCTTGTGCAGGGTGGCCAGTGCCGTCTCGCTTAGCGGGTGGTTCATGCGGATCACGAACAGCTCGCGCAGCCAGCGGCTCGAGTGGAAGTTGCGATAGAAACGGGCGATTTCCTGGGTGGCTTCCTCGGCACTGTGTGCCAGGCGCATCAGCTGCAGGTCGCTGGGCAGAATGTAGTGATTGGCCTCCAGTTGCTCGCGCATGAATTGCAGTGCGCCATGCCAGTACTGCCCGCCTGGTTGGTCGAGCAGCACGATGGGCACCAGCGGGCTTTTGCCGGTTTGCACCAGTGTCAGTACTTCCAGGGCCTCGTCGAGGGTGCCGAAGCCGCCCGGGCAGAGCACCATGGCATCGGCCTCCTTGACGAAGAACAGCTTGCGCAGGAAGAAGAAGTGGAATTCCAGCAGGTTGCCGGTGCCGTCCACCACCGCATTGGCGCCCTGTTCAAAGGGCAGGGTGATATTGAATCCCAGGCTGTTTTCGCGTCCGGCACCTTCGTGGGCCGCGGCCATGATGCCGCCGCCCGCGCCGGTAATCACCATCAGGTCCAGCTCGGCCAGATGCCGTCCCAGCTCGCGGGCCAGTTGGTAGAGGGGATGGCTGCCTGGCGTACGGGCTGAGCCGAACACCGTGACCTTACGGCGACGTTTGAACTGTTCCAGGCGGCTGAAGGCCGACTCCATCTCGCGCAGGGTCTGCAACATGATCTTGGCGTCCCAGCGGTTGCGGTCAGCCTGCGCCATGCGCGTCACGCTCAGCAGCATTTCCCGGTATAGCGCCTGGTTGGGGCTGCCCGGCGGGACGGCCAGACTGATCAGCTCATCAAGCTTGCGGTTGAGGTCGACGCCACTGGTCTGGAAGTGGCGCGACAGGTAGTCGTCAGCTTCAAAGGGCATGCGTTTCCTCCTGCGTTATTTCTGGCTTCAGATAGCGATTTGCTCGCCAGGTTCCGGGATGCTCGCGTCCCAGTTCAACTGCTCCTTGAGGGTCTTTTGCAGGGCCTGCATTTTCTCCAGCTCGCCATGTACCAGGTACAGTTCGGGGTGGTGGTCAAAATGGCTGACCCAGTCGATCAGTTGCGCGCGGCCGGCATGCGCGGAGAAACCGCCCAGCGTGTGCACTTTGGCACGCACGGCAAAGCGCTGGTGCAGCACCTTGATGAACTCGGCGCCGTCGACAATGCTGCGGCCCAGCGTGCCGCGGGCCTGGAAGCCCGGAAAAACCACATGGCATTCCTGGCGCCAGATGTTGTGCTTGAAGTGGTGGACGATCCTTCCGCCGGTGCACATGCCGCTGCCGGCGATGATGATCGCGCCGCTCTTGATGCGGTTGATGGCCATCGACTCTTCCGGGGTTGGCGTGCAGCGCAGGATGGGCAGCCAGTCCTCCACGCGCTTGACGTTCTTGGCGCGCAGCATGGCCAGGTCGGCCTCGGCAAACTGGTCATAGTTGCGCGAGTAGATGGCGTTGGCACGAATCGCCATGGGGCTGTCGAGGAATACGGCCTGCTGCGGCAAACGGCCTTCCTGGTAGAAACGCCCAAGGTGGTAGATCAGGTCCTGGGTACGGCCAACCGCGAAGGACGGAATCAGCACATTGCCACCATCGCGATGAGCTTGCTGGAGGATTTCAGCCAGTTCGTCGAGGGTGGCCTCGCTGCAGCGATGGTCACGGTCGCCGTAGGTTGATTCCATCAGTACCAGGTCGGCACGCTTGAGTGTCTTGGGGTTACGCATCAGCGGCGAACAGGTGTTGCCCAGGTCGCCGGAGAACACCACGTGACGCGTCAGGTGGTGGTCGTGGATCTCTACTTCGACGATGGCCGAACCGAGGATGTGCCCGGCATCGTGGTAGGTGATGCTGACCCCGGGGGCGACTTCGGTGGCCTGTTCGTAGGGAAGGGGGCGGCGAGCCTTGAGGGTCTTCTCGGCATCCAGCGTGGTGTACAGCGGCACCACCGGGGGCTTGCCACTGCGTGCGCGCCACTTGTTTTCCCACTCGGCGTCATGCTCCTGGATATGCGCCGAGTCGAGCAGCATCAGTTCGAGCAGTTCGCAGGTGGCTTCGGTGGCATAGATGGGGCCGTTGTAGCCGCTGGCTACCAGGCGCGGCAGCAGCCCGCTGTGGTCGAGGTGAGCGTGCGAAATCACCACCGCCTGCAGGCTGGCAGGGTCGAAGGGGAAGGGCGCACGGTTGCCTTCCACATCTTCGCGGCGCCCCTGGCGCATGCCGCATTCCAGCAGCACCTTGGCGCCGTCGCGGCTTTCGATCAGGTAGCAGGAGCCGGTTACCTGTTGGATGGCTCCGAGAAAGGTCAGCAAGGCCATGCGTGTTCTCCGTCATGTATTTCTGCTGCAGCTTGCCAGAGTGTGGCAGGCCGGCCCTTGATGCAGGTCAGCGCCACCCTGGGCGTATCGGTCTAGACTGCTGCCAGTTCTGCAATGGAGACCCATCATGTCACAGTTGCTCCCCAGTCAAAGCGAACTGGATGCGCACGCCGCCACAGAAGCCACCTTTGCCCGCTGGCGCCAGGGGTACGGGGTGATCCAGCATAGCCTGCCGACCCAGGCAGCGGTTTATCGCCTGGCTCACCAACTGGTACAGGCTGGCCAGCAGCCTGACCTGGCTACGGTATACGAATTGCTGACTGCGCTGGATCGGGTCAGTGCCGCGGGGCTCTGGTTGGTCGTCCATATGACCTATGCGCGCCGCCTGCATTGGGATGGCGCACCGTTGGCCGCCGAAGATTTCAAGCCCCAGCCGGAAGGACACACCGGCGGCGCCTTGAACATGGTGCCGGCCTATGCAGGTTATCTGACCCTCAATGCCCTGACCGGCGAGACGCGCGCCTGGTTGATGGGGCAGGGGCACTGCGTGGCGGCCATCGAGGCCATCAACCTGTTGTTGCAGAACCAGCATGCCGAACAGCAAGCCCGCTACCAGGGCAGCGAGGACGCTGCCGAACGCTTGCTGACGGATTTCTATGGCTATGCGCAGGCCGCGGATGGCAGCCCTGCGGCGCCACTGGGTAGTCACGTCAATCCGCATACGGCGGGTGGTGTCATCGAAGGTGGCTACCTGGGCTTCGCCGAATTGCAATACGCGCACATGCCTCTGCCTGGGGAAAAACTGGTGGCCTTCCTGTCCGATGGGGCGGCCGAGGAGCAGCGCGGCAGTGACTGGATTCCGCGCTGGTGGCGTGCCGAGGATTGCGGGCAGGCCTTCCCGGTGATGATCGCCAATGGGCGGCGCATCGAACAGCGTACGGAAATGGGTACCCATGAAGGGTTGTTGGGCTTCAGCCAGCATCTGGCGCGCTGTGGCTTCGACCCCATCCACTTCGATGGCCGCGATCCGGCTGCTTTTGTGTGCGCCTTGTGGGAAATGGAGCAGCGTCTGACTCGGCGCGTCGAGGAGCTGCGCAGTGGCATTCTGCATTACCCGCTGCCGATCCCTTACGGGATTGCCGAAACCCTCAAGGGCTTTGGTTTTTATGGTGCCGGCAGCAACGCCGCGCATAACCTGCCGTTGCCGGGTAATCCGCATGTCGATGTACAGGCGCGCGCGTTGTTCAACGAACATGCCGCACCGCTCTGGGTGCCGCCACAGGAGTTGCAGCAGGCCTGCCAGCGACTGATCGGCGCGCGTCAGGGACGGGTCAGCGAGCGGGATACCGCGCTGGCCAATCGCCGTCCCGAGGCACCACAGCTGCCCTCTCTGCACTACCGGGAAGAAGCCTGCTCGCCGATGGCGGCGCTGGATCGTTTCTTTGTTGACCTGGTGGCCCTCAACCCGCAGTTGCGCCCGCGTGTTGGCAATCCCGACGAGCTGGCCAGCAATCGCCTGGGCGGCGTGCTGGCAGCCTTGCGTCATCGGGTATGCCAACCGGAGAGCGAGCTGGAAGCACTGGATGGCAAGGTCATCACCGCGCTCAATGAAGAAGCGGTGGTCTCGGCCTGCCTGGCCAATCAGGGCGGTCTGAACCTGGTTGCCAGTTATGAGGCGTTCTGTCCGAAGATGCTGGGTGCGGTGCGGCAAAGCATCATCTATGCCCGTCAGCAGAAGGAAGTGGGCCGTCCGGCCGGCTGGCTGGGCTGGCCGCTGGTGGCTACCTCGCACACCTGGGAGAACGGCAAGAACCAGCAATCCCACCAGGACACTACCTTTTGTGAAGCCCTGCTCGGCGAGATGAGCGACATGCTGCGGGTGCTCTTTCCGGCAGACCACAACAGCCTGTTGGCACTCTTGCCGGGGATCTACCAGGCGCGCGGGCAACTGGCCTGCGTGGTGGCGCCCAAGCGTGAGCAACCCTGTCATTTCACCCCGCTACAGGCCGAGCAACTGGCCCGCGATGGTGCCCTGCTGGTGGAGGAGGTGGCGGGCAACGAACCTCTGCTGCTGATTGCCAATGGCAGTTACCAGCTGGCGCAGATGCGTCGGGCTGCCACTCGTCTGGGTGAGGCAGGTTTTGCCTATCGTCTGGTATATCTGCAGGAGCCCGGACGTTTTCGTGCGCCGCGTGATACCTGGGAGCAGGCCGCGCTGGCGCCTGCCGAACTGGTTGAACAGTTGTTCCCTGCGGCTTGCGAGAAGCGCATTCTGCTGACGCATATGCGCCCCGAAGTGGCGCGTGGCCACCTTTGGCCGTTGTTGCCCAATGCAGCCAGCAGCGCCGTGTTGGGCTATCGCAATCGCGGCGGCACGCTGGATGAGGCGGGTATGCAGTTTGCCAATCGTGCCAGCTGGGCTAATGTTCTGGCAGCCAGTGCCCGTTTGCTGGACTTGCCGCGCACGGCGTTGCTGACCCAGGAGGAGGCTGCTGCCGTGGCTGGCAAGGGAGACCCTCGGGTAGTGCGTTAAGCGGGTACACCCTGTGGCATTTTAAGGACGAAAAACATGCCCAAGCTGACGTTGGAAGTGGATCTGGACCTGTACCGCCTGCTGTTGCAGGCGGCGCGGGAAAACCACAGTGAGCTGGAAGACGAGTGCATCCGACGCCTGGAGGGCGGCTTGCGACGCTCCCGTTTCCTGCACTCGCTGCTCAGTGAGTTGCAACAGGAACAGCAGGCGCAGCCCCTGGTGCAGAAGAAAGCGGACTGAGACAGTGCCTGATTACGGGCAGTCTGCTGCGTTGAATTGCTCGCGGATCACCGGGCGATTGCTGCGGTATTCGCTGAATTCATAGCGCAACTGCGCGCCCTGGCGCAGCAGGCGTACGAAGCCGGGATTGGCACAGACACTGGCCTGTAGCTGACGACGTACTGCATCGGGATTGGCCTGCATCTGTCGGGCATGCTCGGCACGCACGCTCAGGTAGTTGATCAGGGTGCGACCTTCGGCCTGGAAGCCCTGGTCGAGGATATCTTCATTGATCGCACGTGGGGTTCCCTGGCTGCTGGCTCGGGCTACCTGTGCCAGTAGCTGCTCGAGTTCGTGGGTCTTCAGCGACGCAGCCTGGCTGGTGAGTGGCAACAGGCTGCACAGCAGTACGAGCATCGGTCGAAGCATGGTGGTTTTCCGGGTTCGCTGACTGGTTGTAGGTACTCATTGTCACTAAACTGGCGCGCCTTGTCTGCCTGCCCGACCTGGGCGGCAGGTTTTTGTCGAGTATTTGCATGACCGAGCATGCTGTATCCCGACTGCGTGCCGCTCGCCTGGCACGCAGCAGTCGACCTTTCCTGGCACGTGGTTCACGTTGTGAGCGCTGTGCCGGCTGTCGTTTGTTGCCCAGCTATTGCATGTGTGAGTTGCGCCCGCGCGTGCAGGCCGATGCGGGTGTGTGCCTGCTGATGCATGATGTGGAGCCGCTCAAGCCGAGCAATACCGGTTGGTTGATTGCCGACCTGTTGCCCGACACCTTTGCCTTTGGCTGGTCGCGTACCGAGGTTGACCCGGCGCTCCTGCAGTTGCTGGCTGATCCACAGTGGCAACCCTATGTGGTGTTCCCCGGTGAATATGTCGAGCCGCAGCGGGTGCTGCACAGCTTGCCTACGGAGCAAACCGCGGGGAAACCGCTGTTCATCCTGCTCGATGCAACCTGGAGCGAGGCGCGCAAGATGTTCCGCAAGAGCCCTTATCTGGAGGGCTTCCCGGTGCTCAGCCTGCAGCCTGAGCAACTGTCGCGTTACCGACTGCGTCGTTCCAAGTATGCCGAGCATCTGTGTACGGCGGAGGTGGCCGGGTTATGCCTGGAACTGGCCGGCGCGCCTCGCGCCGCTGCCGTAGTGGAGGCTTACCTGGAAGTGTTCACCGAGCGCTATATCGCCGCCAAGCGTGCCTGGCCGCTGAATCCGCGCAGTGCCGCCCACGAAGCCTTGGCAGCCTGCATCGAGCCAGCAGCCGGCTGATCAGTTGGCTAGCCGGCGTGGCCACAGTTGTGCAACCAGCATGCCGATGAACATCAGCGCGGCGCCGAAATAACCGCGCAAGGCCAGCGATTCATCGAGAAAGAACGCGCCGGCCAGTGCTGCAAACACGGCTTCCAGTGAGAAAAGGATGGCCGCATGCGAGGCAATCGCGTGCTGCTGGGCAACTACCTGCAGGGTGTAGCCGATGCCTACCGCGATGATGCCGCCATAGAGGATGGCCGGTGCGGCCTGGACGATGGCCGACCAGACAATCGGTTCCAGTAGTACAGCCAGGAGCAGGCTGATCAGGCCGCAGGTGGCGAACTGGATGACTGCCAGGCGAATCGGGTCGTGGCGCTGCGCGAACACCCCGACCAGCAATACATGCAGCCCCCAGACAAAGGCACCAGCCAGTTGTAGCCAGTCGCCAGAGGCTACCTGGAAGTTTTCGCCGACGCTGAGAAAGAACATGCCAACCACCGCCAGGCTGGCGCCCAGCCAGGTACCCAGGCCGGCGCGTTGACCAATCAGTAGGCCCAGCAAGGGCACGACGATGACATACAGCCCGGTAATGAAGCCCGAGTTGGTGACCGTAGTGAACAGCAGGCCGACCTGTTGCAGGTTGATACCTACCGTCAAGGCCAGGCCCATGACGATGCCGCCCAGTAACAGTCCCCGGTTGAGCGGCTCGGCCGGCCGATGGCGCGGTTTGCGCAGGAACAGCGGCAACAGAATCAGTGCGCCCAGGCAGAAGCGCAGAGCGGTAAACAGGAAGGGGCCAATGAAGTCCATGCCCAGGCGCTGGGCGACAAAGGCCGAGCCCCAGATCATCGCGGTCAGCAGCATCAGTAGATCGGCGCGCAGGGCTTGGCGGTTCATGTGTTGTGCTCGTGCGGAAAAGGCGCAGACTTTGCCGCAAAGGCGCAAACTTGACCACCCCGTCATCGCTCGGCATGCTGTGCCGGTTTTTCGGCCGCACAACAAAAACACAGGGAATTGCCCATGGCTGCTTTCGATATCCTCATCGCCGATGACCACCCGTTGTTTCGCAGCGCCCTGCATCAGGCGCTGAGCCAAGGCTTGGCCGGCGAGGTCAATCTGGTCGAAGCGGCCAGCATTGCCGAACTGGAAGCCTGCCTGGCACAGAAGAGCGACTGGGATCTGGTGTTGCTTGACCTCAACATGCCAGGCGCCTATGGCTTCTCCGGCCTGGTGTTGTTGCGTGGACAATATCCGCAGATCCCGGTGGTGATGATTTCCGCTCAGGAAGAGGCGGCCGTGGTGGCGCGAGCTCATGAGTTCGGGGCCAGCGGTTTCATCCCCAAATCCAGTGCCTTGCCGGTGCTGCAGGAGGCGGTGCGTGCGGTGCTGGATGGTGATGTCTGGTGGCCGCCGCAGTTGCAGGAAGGGGCTGCGTTGAGCGCCGAAGCACGTGCCGCCAGTGAAGGCCTGGCCAGTCTCACGCCGCAGCAGTTTCGTGTGTTGGCGATGGTCTGTGACGGCCTGCTCAACAAACAGATTGCCTACGAGCTGAATGTCTCGGAAGCAACCATCAAGGCGCATGTCACGGCCATCTTCCGCAAGCTCAACGTGCGTACCCGAACCCAGGCCGCGTTGCTGTTGCAGCAGATGGAGTCCGTGCCGGCCAGTTGACCGGGGTGTCGAGTATGTCGCCCTTCAAGGGTCAGGTTGGCGTGCGGCGCGTTCTCAATGCGGCCGGATATTCATTGGCTGGCTTGCGTGCGGCCTACACGGGCGAAGCCGCGTTTCGCCAGTTGCTTTGGCTCAACCTGCTGCTGGTGCCGCTGGCACTGTACTTGCCCGTAAGTCGTGGTGAACGTGCCCTGCTGGTAGCGGTGTGCCTGTTGGCGCTGATCGTCGAGTTGCTCAACTCGGCGCTGGAAGCGGCTGTCGATCGTATCTCTCTGGAGCGGCATCCCCTGTCGAAAAATGCCAAGGACATGGGGAGTGCTGCGCAGTTCTGTGCCCTCACTTTGATTGCGGCCGTGTGGGCTATTGTCCTGCTCGGTTGATCAGGCAATCTCCGGGAGTACGATCTGATCGCTGCGGCTGACGCCAGCGGTGAGCGCCCGGCACAGTTCGAGGAACTCGCGCATCGCCGCGCTCTGGTACTTGTGGCGGTGCCAGATGAAGCAGAACGCCCGGCGCAGGTCGAGCTCAGGGGTTTCCAGGATCACCAGGCTGCCACGGCGTACCGCGTCGCGTAACGCCAGGCGGGAAATGCAGCCCACGCCCAGCCCTGACTCCACGGCGCGCTTGATGGCCTCGGTATGCTCCAGCTCCAGACGGATATTCAAGGGGCGATTGTGGTGGCGCACGGCGCGGTCGAAGGTCAGGCGGGTGCCGGAGCCTTGCTCGCGGAGGATCCAGCTCTGTGCGAACAGTCTGTCCAGACTGATCCTGGGCTGTTGTGCCAGGGGGTGGTGAGGCGCGCAGAATACGGCCAGTTCATCCTCTACCCAGGGCTCGACGATGATGTCCGGATGCTGGCAGTCCCCTTCAATCAGTCCCAGATCCAGCTCGAAGTTGGCGACCTGCTGCACCACGCTGGCGGTGTTGTGCACATGCAGTGCGGCACGGCAGTCGCCATGGCGCTGCATGAAGTGCGCGAGCAGCAGGGTCGCCAGGTAGTTGCCAACCGTCAGGGTGGCCCCTACCGATAGGGAGCCGTAGCCGCTATGACGATGCAGCAGCTGTTCGATTTCCCGAGCCCTGTCGAGCAGGGCCACCGCCTGGGGGAGCAGTTGCCGACCCAGTGCATTGAGCAGTAGGCGCTTGCCCAGGCGGTCGAACAGCTGGCAATCGAACTGTCGCTCCAGTTCTGCCAGTGAGGTGCTGGTGGCAGACTGCGAGAGCGAGAGCTGTTCGGCTGCGCGCGAGACATTTTCGTGGCTGGCTACGGCGGTGAAGACTTCAAGCTGGCGCAGGGTGAACTTCATATCTGTATTCTCGATAAGCCTTATCTTTACTATCTGATTAACGGATAGAGTGCCGCTCCCTAGAATGCTGCGCAACCCCTCGATCTATCGCTGTGCGGAGCCCTGGCAATGAGTAACCTGAACATCGAGCGCGTGCTGAGCGTGCATCACTGGAACGACACCCTGTTCAGCTTCAAATGCACCCGTGACCCAGGGCTGCGTTTCGAGAACGGCCAGTTTGTGATGATCGGTTTGCAGCAGGAGACTGGCCGTCCGTTGTTGCGTGCCTACTCGATTGCCAGCCCGAACTATGAGGAAACCCTGGAGTTTTTCAGCATCAAGGTGCCGGATGGTCCGCTGACCTCGCAGTTGCAGCACCTCAAGGAAGGTGATCCGATCCTGATCAGCAAGAAACCCACCGGCACCCTGTTGCTTGACGACCTGCTGCCGGGCAAGCACCTCTACCTGCTGTCCACCGGCACTGGGCTGGCTCCCTTTATCAGTGTCATCCAGGACCCGGCGGTATACGAGCGCTTCGACAAGGTGATCCTGGTGCATGGGGTGCGTTATGTGAACGAGGTGGCCTACCGCCAGTTCATTACCGAGCATTTGCCCAACAACGAATACTTTGGCGAGGCGGTGCGCGAGAAGCTGATCTACTACCCGACCGTCACCCGCGAGCCCTTTGAGAACCAGGGGCGTCTGACCGACCTGATGCGCAGTGGCAAGTTGTTCGCAGACATCGGCCTGCCGCCGATCAATCCGCAGGATGACCGCGCGATGATCTGTGGCAGCCCGAGCATGCTGGATGAAACCAGTGCGGTGCTGGATGAGTTCGGGCTGAAGATTTCCCCGCGCCTGGGCGAGCCCGGGGACTATCTGATCGAACGAGCGTTCGTCGAGAAGTGAGCTGCACAACCTGCCGCGAGCGCGGCAGGCCTCTGCAAAACTGCTGTTAGGCGTTGAGGCTGTCGGCCAGTGCTTTGGCCGGCACGTACTTGACGACCTTCTTGGCGGCAATCTGGATGCTTGCACCGGTTTGCGGGTTGCGGCCGGTGCGTGCCGGGCGTTCGCCAACCTTCAGCTTGCCGAGGCCGGGCAGGGTGATTTCGCCGCTGTGTTCCAGTTCGTCCGCGGCAATCTGAGCCAGCTGGTCGAGCACCGCGCGTACGCTGGTCTTGCTCAGGTCGGTGGCTTCGGCAATGTCGGTAATCAGTTGGTCTTTATTCAGGGCCATGCTCTGCTCCATCCATAAGTCGGTGCTCGTGCCTGTCGGCGGCACGGGCCAAGCCCGCACTCTAACCCAGCTTGCGTACCCTGGGCAGTACAAAATACCTCGGCCTAATTGTCGCACCCCAGGCTTCTGGCCAAGCATGTCACGCAACGGTTGTAACTTGCCGGTAAGCCGGTACAATGGCGCCGCTCGCCGCCAGGCGGGTGTCGTTATGGCGGTCCTGTCGGTCCCCTCGCAACGATCAGCCGTGAACCCGGTCAGGCCCGGAAGGGAGCAGCCGCAGCGGTGACATCGTGTGCCGGGGTGTGGCTGGCGGGGCCGCCTCCATTTATGTAAATAATTGATTTCTAACGGTTTTTTGCCCTGAGACACGCGAGTGATCCAAAGGGTGATCCACCGTGCCAACCGTTCCCTCCTACCTCTGGTTGTCCCGACACTCGGTCTTCTATTTCAGGATCGTGGTGCCAGAAGTCCTTCGTCCGTTGTTCCCCTGTGCCGAGATCCGTCGCTCCCTGCAGACCCGTTGCAAGCGCGAAGCCTTGATCCGTGGCCGTGAGTTGCTCCTGCAGGTTCAGCGCCTATACACCCAAGCCTTTCAAGGTGTTCGGCCTTGCCTTGATGCCTTGCGGGGTGGCTGGGAGGCTGGAGGCAAGAGAGTCGCCAGTTGGGCCTCATGGCTCCGTCAGCAGCAGTTGGTAGAGATGGCGGCTACTGGAGCGTCCTGGCGGGGGCAGTCCGGAGCGAATGGCGAGGTCGGGCAGGGTAGAGCGGCAGAGGGCTCTCAGAAGCTCCGCAGAGCCTCTACAAGAGCCTCTTCAGGTCAGGGTATGGGGTTAGTACCAGATTCGCCCAGTACGTCTCCTCGCTTCTCCAAGGTGGTCGAGGAGTGCTTGGGGCAGCAGGAGCAGGAAGGCGTCTCGACCAAGACCATCGACGACAAGCGATCCGTTGCATCCCTACTGGTGCGGATCATCGGTGACATGCCCATTGACCTGATCACCCGCCAGGATGCCAGGAAGTTCCGCGAGACAGCCCTCAAGCTGCCCCCGCGTCTCAATCAGCTCCCCGAAGGCCAGTCCTTGGAGGAGATCATCAAGACGGCAACGAGCACGATCAGCCATACTACGTTCAACAACTATGTGAAGAACCTGACAACCTTCTTCTCCTACGCCATTCGTGAGGGCTACTGCGAGCGCAATCCCTTCGATGGGCTTCGAGTCAGAAAGCGCGGCAAGGTCAGCGAGGAGCGCAGCGTCTTCAGCGAGGACGATCTGCGCCGTCTGTTCTCGAAGCAGGTTTACGCATCAGCCAACTCAGCTCAGCCGCACAAGTACTGGCTACCGTTGCTCGGCCTGTACACCGGGGCGAGACTCAATGAGCTATGCCAGCTCTATCTGGATGACGTGGTCAGCATCAATGGTATCGACTGCCTACACATCCGAGCGACCAGACCCGATCAGAAGCTGAAAACCGTCACCTCGGAAAGGCTCGTGCCGATCCACTCGAAGTTGAAAGCGCTGGGGTTCCTTGAGTTTGTCCAAGCACAGCGGGAGGCTGGCCACCAACGTCTTTTCGCGGAGCTGACCTTGCACAAGTCGCATGGCTACGCTGCCGCTCCCTCCAAGTGGTTCACTCGGGTTCGTGACCAGTTGGGCTTCCGTGATGGGGCAGAGCGAAAAGACTTCCACAGCTTCCGCCACACGCTTGCTGATCACCTGAAGCAGAAGGGAATAGTCGAATCGCTGGTTGGCGGCATTCTTGGCCACCAAAGCGGCGGGATCACCTTCAGTCGATACGGGAAGGACTTTAGGCCGGAAGTACTGGCTCCGGTGGTGGAGGCGGTGGATTTTGATGCTGTGGCATGGATGAGCTGATTTGACTACTCATAGCCTTTGACCGGGGTAAGGTTACCCATGGTGCTTAAGAGTGGGCGGCAATCAAGCAAATCTGTAATGATTGAAATTCTCAACGTTCAGATCCTTCGAGAGGCAGCTCAAGTACAATTTCAAATCCACTGTTAGAACCATGTCTGCTGGTTCAGATAGATAAACGATGCCGGCGTCGGTCATGCCAAGTTCAGAAAACTCTGGCGTCAAGTTGTAGTTTGTTGAGGGCTGATGTACTTCAATAAAGCTGCTAATAAGCTCCGCCATGAATCCTTTTAGTTTTCTATCAAGCGGCTCAGCGGTTTGAGCAATCAAATTGCTTGTTTCCGTTAGGATGCCTGGCGTAGAGACCATGCGCTGATACTGCCCGACGTACAGCAATAGCATTTCAAAGTCTTCAATACGATAACCATTTGTTCTTCTATGTTTCTCAATGACCTGCCTGTCGTATTGGCCAACAGTCCAAACCAATAGTAAATTGGTGTCTAGCAATAGCGTCTTCATTACTCGAATTGGCGATCACGAACTGCGTCTACTTCGCCAGTTTCTCTATCAACCAGGACGACCTTGTACTTTCTGCCCCGGCGGGCAAGTGCCATCAAACCTTGGCTCAGAGAGACGGCCGGGGAGTCCGACGCGTCGGCGGGACGATCGAAACCGATGGTTACTTTCCACTGCCCAGCACCCGACGGTTCGATTTCTTCAAGTAATACGTTCGTAATGCCTTGGCTGCCAAACAAATCGCTAATGGCATCAATAGCTACTGCTACAGCTCCTTTGAGATCAACGGGCATTCGATTATTCCTGTGTGGCAGAGGAAGGGGGGGATGCCTATCATCTGGCATCCCTTGTTATCAGTTAGGGTACCATCTAGGTCGTTAACTTGGCACTTGTCCTAAGACGCTCCTTGCGAGCCTCTGCAGCTCAGCTTCAAGCAGCCTCTCCTTGCGCGCCTGAGCGCCACGCGGAAACCGGGGCACCTTCATCGCCATCGCCATCGCCATCGCCATCGGCTCGGCGGTCACTTTAGCCGCCTGGGCTTCCGCGATCAGGATCAGGTTCTTCTTCTGCAGTCGGTCGATCCGCTCGGTGTTACGGCTTGCCTCGATGTTGTTGGTGGTGGTCAGTTGTTCGAGCTGGTCGATGGTCTTGGTGAAGGTCTTGAGGATCTTGTTGAGCTGGATCATGTGGGCCTCTCGTCGGGAGGTAACGTCGAGAGACGAACTATGCGTGTGCGGTTAGTTGGACTGGTCGGTTCGGGCTCGATGCCGCTGCAGTCCTTATACAGACTGGCGCTGCCAACTATTGGGTTGTGCATTTAATTCAGCACTGTAAATAACGCGAAAGTGGAAACGTTGAAGCGCCCCGATACGGTTTGCTATCTGTAGCGAACACGACAAATGAATCGGAGGTTTCAGCCAATGAGCGGCAATCAATTTGGCTTCAGCGTCTCTATTGGCAAAGCACGTCTTTGCTTATTCATCGGTGACGTGTACGTCCGAATGCCAAGGTGCTTTGAGTTGGCCTGGAATGGCTCTGGCTTCTATTTCGGTAAGGACGGAGCGTGACGCACATGGCTTATGATCGGTATGCCCTTGTCCAGCTTTTCAAAGCGATAGAAGAGTTCCGTGCCGTTGACCCTGAGATGCCATCACAAGGTGCTGCATTGTTTCTCTATTCGGCGATCTACCCAGGCTGCACGATGACGGATCTGCAGACGAATCTCGGGATGAGCCAAGCGTCCTGCTCAAGGAATGTGTCGGCCTTGTCGGAGTGGCACCGTCTCGAAAAGCCAGGACTCGGACTGATAGTGGCAACGCCAGATCCGATGGAGCGTCGCAGGAAGGTCGTCCACTTGACCGATAAGGGGAAGCAACTGGCCGTCTCCCTGACCGAGGCGGTGATGAACCCGGTTCGACTGTCGTCGTTCTCGAAGGCGGCACGGTAAAAAAATAACCCCCAGCACCAAGCCGATAAGTCGGCCTCCTGGCTCTCCAGGCGAAGGGTGATGGGGGTTCTGTTAGTCGCTGCTTGTTGGTGCCAGCCGGAGCACCGGAAGGTTCATCTGTTGGGCTGCTTTCCATCTGCGTTTGTCTGCGGCCAGGATCTCGCTCAGCAACGGATGTTGGACGGTGCCTCCGGCAGTCGTAGCCAAGCCCGAAGCTCTCCGGCTCCTTGCCTTCCTCACTTCGCTGGCGATGCTCTTCATCAGCGAGACCCTTCTGAGGTTCTCTGCTTGGATCGAGCAACCAACTTGAAGTCGGTCTGCCAGGCGATGCAGAGCAGATAGACCAGGGGAACCAAAGGCCAGAGCAACAGAGCGCCCAGGAAGATCAGTTCAGGCAGACGCATCAGGCTACCTCCGCTTGGGTCTTGATGTAGTCGCTCGGGTCGACGCTGTTTCCGTAGGGCTGGTTCAGTACTGCCTCGATCTGCGACAGTGTCATGCCACCAGCCAGCATGGTCAGGGCGGCGTCATAGGCTCGGCTGTATTGATTGAGGTCATCGGCGTTAAGCGAGTCCCGAATGGGGCGGCCTATCTTGGCTCGCCATTCGCTGGCGGACAGTCCGGTCATCACTCGGCATACGAGCGACATCAGGCACGCTTTCATCGACATAGCCTCCTGCCTGACGATGCTCTTTGGTAGCTCTCCAGACTTAGCCTTCTCGCCAGCGATGACATACGCCCGATGAGCGACCTGATTGTCGATCTCCGTGAGCATGGAGCCCCGGATCGGGGTGTAGCGGATGAGCTTGAAGGCCAGCTCTTCCAAGTCGAGTAAGTACGAGCGGACAGCGTCTCCCTCAGTAGTCCTTGCCATCATTGCCAGATGGGCTGAGCAGTTGCGACTGAGCGAGTAGTCTGTTCTTGGGCGGCCCTTGGTCGCCGTGGTGTGTGGGGTCACTTCACCTTTTTCCATGAACACGGAAAAAGTCTCTGCCTCATGATCTGTCCAACTGGGGAACTTCCCCCAGGGTTTGCCAATGTTCTCCCACAGCTTCCGGGCGTCAATGCATGGTTCTGTTCTGCTCTCGACAAAGGGAAGTATCCGGCGAACCCGGATCATCCTCTCGGCCTGTTCGTCGGTGAAGCCAAGAGTCTGCATGACGTGCTTCGGGCAGTCAGCCGGGGTGTAGTTGAAGGTCTTGCCAGTGCGTTTGCTTTTCATGGTGCGTTTCCTTTTTGTTCAGCCGTCAGAGTCCCTTCCATCCATGCCACCAGCTCCCCACACCAGGGGAAACATGGACGGCTCGGACGGCTGGACAAAACGGGCTGGGTTTGAGGGGAATCTGCAAGGGATGCAGGGTTGATGCTTGGTGACTTGCCCAGGAGTTCCCCGGTGCCTGGATGCCATCCATGGGCCAAAGCCTGGGCAGCAGTGGTTGCCTAGGTCGCTACTGTGCTGAGGCCAGGGCTGATGGATGACAGAGGCGAAAGGGGAAACTCCTGGGCGGAGTCATCTGGAGGTGCATGAAGATGAGCAGGAGGTGGACTGACAGAGGGGCTTGGACTTCCTGACAACCACTGACGGGGATGGTCACTGACAACATCGTCATCGGTAATCATCGATCCTGTGTCAGCAGAGTTGGGGAGGCATCAAGAGCAACTTGCGGTGCAGCTTGAAGAGCACCTGCCAGTGTCCTCCGCAAGACAGGCTTGATGCTGTCTCATTGCTTCGTTCTTCATTGATGGATTGATGGTAATGACCATGGATGAAGGACAGCTCAAAGACACTCATAGAGTGGCTTCGCCATCCACCGCTACACCCCGCGAGTCATCGCAGGTAGCCAGCCTCGACTGAGTGCCATCACCTCTCAGCCAGCTATGTCAGGTTCGTCATCACCCGTGACTGCTGGCCGATCTGTCGGGGCAGTGAGAGGGGCTGTACGCCTGAAGCTCAAAGTAGCAGTAGGTACTCGGCGGTCGCCTCGCTGGGCTGTTGCCTTTCCCTGGCTCGATCAGCTCCTCCGGCGGTTTGCGGCGGTGAAGATCGAGCGTCATGGTTGAAGATCGAACGTGCGAGATTGCGCGTTCTTTCCTCCATAACTGTGTGTTAATCGATCTTCGTCGAACGTGCTGCGATCTTGCTAACAGCGCTTTGGTGGCAAGCTGGCTGCTTCTCTTTGGTAACGGAGCGCGTGATGGCACTCTGGTCTGCTCCGGTTATAGCCACGCGTTTGATCGGTTCACGTCTGTAGTAAGCTCTCGGCATTTCTGTATTACTGCGTGGAGATGTGCCTTGGTCACTGGAGATGTAGAGAAGCGTTTGTGGGCTGTAGCTGACCAACTATGGGCCAACACGGGGTTGAGGCCGGGGGAGTTCTCGGTGCCTGTCCTGGGGCTGATCTTCCTGCGATATGCCGAGAAGATGTACGCCGCTGCCGAAGAGAAGCTGGGGCCGATTGGCTCTGGTGGTCGCCGCAAGGTCAGCAAGGATGACTATCTGGCCGAGGGCGTGATCTTCCTGCCAGAGAAGGCCCGCTTCTCCTATCTGCAGAGCCTCACCGAGGGAGATGTCATCGGGTTGGCGATCAACGAAGCCATGAAGGCCGTTGAGGAAGAGAACGTCGACCTCAAAGGCGCTCTGCCTCGCAACTACGTCCAGCTTGGCAACAAGGTGCTGCTGGAGCTGATCAAGCTGCTCGGGCCTGTGGATCTCAGCGGGGACGCTTTCGGCAAGGTCTACGAGTACTTCCTGGGCAACTTCGCGCTGAAGGAAGGCCAAAAAGGCGGGGTCTTCTACACCCCCGAGTCCATCGTGAAGCTGATCGTCGAGATCATCGAGCCGTTCCATGGCCGAATCTTTGACCCGGCTTGTGGTTCCGGCGGCATGTTCGCCCAGTCGGCTGACTTCGTGAAACGCCACCACAAGACGGCGATGGAAGAAATCTCCATCTTCGGCACCGAGAAAGAGCAGGTCACGGTCAATCTGAACAAGATGAACCTGGCTGTGCATGGCTTGTCGGGTGATGTGCGTGTTGCCAACACCTACTACGAAGACCCGCATGAGGCCGTAACTCGTGATGGTGGGCGCTTCGACTTTGTTATGGCCAATCCGCCGTTCAACGTATCGGGTGTCGATAAGGAGCGTCTTGAGGGCGACCTGCGGTTCCCATTCGGCGTACCGAAGACCGACAACGCCAACTACCTCTGGATCCAGCTCTTTTACGCATCGCTGAACAAGAACGGTCGTGCTGGTTTCGTAATGGCGAACTCGGCAGGTGATGCCCGAGGCAGCGAGCAGGTGATTCGGCAGAAGCTCATCGAGAGCGGCGCAGTTGATGTAATCGTTTCGGTCGGCTCGAACTTCTTCTACACCGTGACTCTGCCTTGCACGCTCTGGTTCTTCGACAGGGCGAAAGAGCGTGATGCAGAGCGCGCAGACAAGGTTCTATTTATCGACGCTCGCCACATCTACCGGCAGATCGACCGGGCACACCGTGACTGGCTGCCGGAACAGATCGAGTTTCTAGCCAACATCGTGCGGCTATACCGTGGTGAAGCCCCGGAGTTGGAGCAAGGCAGCACTGAACTACTGGCCGAGAGAGGACTGGGCGATAGTTACGTGGATGTGCCGGGACTATGCAAGGTCGCCTCTCGGGAAGAGATTGAGGCGCAAGGCTGGTCGCTGAATCCTGGGCGGTATGTAGGAGCGGCAACTACAGAGGCTGAGGATATCGACTTCACGGAGCGTTTAGAGGAGCTTGCCGAGGAGCTGGAAGTTCTGAACGCCGAGTCTAGAGAGCTTGAGGCGTCCGTCGCAGAGAGTATTACAGCGATATTGGCTGGGGGGCGCTAGCATGGGGTGGGCTCTGAAGCCTTTTGGTGATATCGCCAAGTTCAAAAATGGCAAGTCAATTAAGCCAGGGCTTTCTGGTGAGTTTCCAGTTTATGGCGCTAACGGAATAATCGGTGGCGCTAACGAATGGGTGTATGAGTCCTCTCTGATACTAGGAAGGGTTGGGGCATACTGTGGCGCTGTTGAGTTGTGTGAGGGTAGGTTTTGGCCGTCTGATAACACAATAGTTGTACAGGCCGTCGAAGATAGCGTGACTCTCAAGTTCTTATATTACTTGTTGAAGCACGCTGATCTTAATAGGTACGCAGGGGGGGCTGCACAACCCCTCTTGACTCAGTCTCGCTTGAAGCCGATAGAGTTTCTAATACCGCCGCTTGCTGTACAGAGCCAGATCGCGTCAATCCTCTCAGTTTACGACGACCTCATCGAAAACAACACGCGCCGCATCGAGATCCTCGAAGAAATGGCGCGGCGGTTGTACGAGGAGTGGTTCGTTCAGTTCCGCTTTCCTGGACATGAGGGGGTGGAGTTCAAGGAGAGTGAGTTTGGGTTCATTCCTGAAGGCTGGGATTTCCTTCCATTGGGCGATATCTACCGAACAGGGTCGGGAGGAACTCCGAGTCGCAAGAATCCTGATTTTTATGGCAGTGATTATCGCTGGGTAAAAACAAAAGAACTCCAGGATTGTCCTGTCTTCGATACTGAGGAGAGGATCAGTGAGGAGGGGCTTAAAAAATCGTCAGCAAAGCTATTCCCTCGCAATACTGTACTGATTGCTATGTATGGCGCGACTATTGGTCGTTTGGGAGTTCTTCAAGAAGAGTCTGCAACGAATCAGGCCTGTTGTGCGATCCTGCCAAATAGTCAAGGTTGCGGGTGGGGCTACGCCTATCTAAGTCTTTTTTCCAGGCGTCAAGCTCTGATTGATCTCAGAGCCGGCGCTGCGCAGCAAAACATTAGTCAGGATGTGATAAAGAAGTTCAGGTTATTGAGGGCTTCTGATGAGGTACACGAGCAATTCGAGATGGCCGTGACTCCGTTTTTGACACTATGTTTTGCTCTTTACAGGAAGAACGCCAACCTCCGAGCGCAACGTGATCTTCTCCTCCCCAAGCTAATCTCCGGTGAGATCGACGTATCTGATATCCCCATGCCGACCTAAAAGGAGTTCAGGCGCATGAGTCCAGCAGCACCGCATTCGCACGACTACTCCGAGGACACGTTGGTCGAGCAGCCAGCCATTGCGCTGTTCGAGTCTCTCGGCTGGGAAACTGGGAACCTCTACGCAGAGTGGACAGGTAGTTCCTCCAGCGAAGGTCGCCAGACCCAGCAGGATGTGGTGCTGGAGGGGCGTCTGCGGGCTGCGCTCAGCAAGCTCAATCCTGATCTGCCTAGCGAGGCCATCAATCTAGTGGTCGAGGAGTTAGCCCGAGATCGCTCCAAGCTGCTGCCGGTCAACGCCAATCAGGAGGTCTACCGGCTGCTGAAGGATGGAGTACCTGTCTCGGTCACCGATGAGCATGGGCACAACACACTCAAGGTGGCCAGGGTCATCGACTGGGGCAATGTCGAGGAGAACGACTTCTTCCTCGCCTCCCAGTTCTGGGTGAAAGGGGATTACCACACCCGGCGCACCGACCTGCTGGGCTTCGTGAACGGTATCCCGCTGTTGTTCGTTGAACTGAAGGCGACCCACAAGACGCTCAAGGCCGCCTATGACGACAACCTCACCGACTACCGCACGGTCATCCCGCAGCTCTTCACCTACAACGGCGCACTGATGCTGTCGAACGGTTCTCAGACGGTGGTGGGTAGTACCTTCTCCCCGTGGGAGCATCTGTTCGAGTGGAAGCGGATCAACGATGAAGGTGAGAAGGGCGTTGTCTCCCTGGAGACGGCCATCAGGGGCATCGGTGAGCCTTCCAGGCTGCTGGATATCGTCGAGAACTTCACCGTCTTCGAGGACGTGGCTGGTGGTGTGATCAAGAAGATCGCCAAGAATCACCAGTACCTGGGGGTCAATAAGGCCATCGCCGAGGTCTGGCGCACCAAGGATCGCCCCAAGGATCAGGCTGGGCGGCTGGGCGTCTTCTGGCACACCCAGGGGTCAGGCAAGTCTCTGTCGATGGTCTTCTTCGCTCAGAAGATCCTACGCAAGATCCCAGGCAACTGGACGTTCGTGATCGTCACCGACCGCAACGAACTGGACGAGCAAATCTACAAGACCTTCGCCGCTACAGGTGCTGTGGGTGAGGTCGAGGCTCATGCCACCAGCGGTGCTCACCTCAAGCAGTTGCTCAGCGAAGACCACCGCTACGTCTTCACGCTGATCCAGAAGTTCGGCACCAAGAAGGGCGAGGTCTACCCGCAGCTCTCTGATCGCCAGGACATCATCGTCATCACGGACGAAGCTCACCGTTCTCAGTACGACACCCTGGCCATGAACATGAGGACGGCACTTCCCAATGCCGCCTTCTTGGGCTTCACCGGGACGCCACTGATGGCTGGCGAGGAGAAGACCAAAGAGGTCTTCGGTGACTACATCTCCGTCTATGACTTCGGCCAGTCCATCGCTGACGGTGCCACGGTTCCGCTGTACTACGAGAACCGCATTCCCGAGATGCAGCTCATCAATGACAACCTCAACGAGGACATGGCGGCGCTACTCGAAGAGGCCGAGCTGGACGAGGAGCAGGAGCGCAAGGTTGAGCAGGTCTTCGCCCGTGAGTACCACCTGATCACCCGAGAAGATCGCCTTGAAGCCATCGCCAAGGATCTGGTGAACCACTTCGTTGGACGTGGTTATCAGGGCAAGGCCATGCTGGTGTGCATCGACAAGGCCACCGCCGTTCGCATGTACAACAAGGTTCAGGATCACTGGAAGACGTATCTGGCTGAACTGAAGGCTCAACTTGCAAAGGCTCCCAAGGAGCAGCAGGAAGAGCTGCAGCACAAGATCCAGGTGATGACATCGACCGATATGGCGGTGGTCGTCTCCCAAGGTCAGAACGAGGTGAAGGAGCTGGCCGACAAAGGGCTGGACATCATCCCGCACCGTAAGCGCATGAATGAGGAGAACCTGGGCGAGAAGTTCAAGGACTCCAAGGATCCGCTGCGGTTGGTCTTCGTGTGCGCCATGTGGATCACCGGCTTTGATGTACCGTCTTGCTCGACCATCTACCTCGACAAGCCGATGAAGAACCACACCCTGATGCAGACCATCGCTCGGGCCAACCGGAAGTATCCGGGCAAGGAAGCGGGGCTGATCGTCGACTATGTGGGGGTCTTCCGTAAACTGCAGGAAGCCTTGGCGATCTACGGTGGGGCTTCTTCTGGCGAAGGTGGTGAAGGTGAGCCAATCAAGAACAAGGCCGAGCTGGTCGAGTACTTGAAGCACCTGCTTGCCAGGGGGATCTCGTTCCTGTCCGAGCATGGTGTGAATGTCCAGGCCATCAAGGATGCTCAAGGCTTCGAGAAGGTTGCCAAGCTGGATGATGCGGTTGAGCAACTGATTGCCAATGAGGAAACGAAGAACAGCTTCATGAGTCAGGCCCGTATTGTGTCTCGGGTCTACAGAGCGATTCTTCCTGATCCTGATGCCAATGAGCTTGCTTCTGATGCTGTGCTGATCTCCGTGATTGCCCAGAAGATCAAAGCACTGGCCCCTCCTGTCGACATCTCCGAGGTAATGCAGCAGGTCGAGGAATTGCTGGATCGCTCCATCGCTCCGGTGCCTTACATCATCAAGGAAGACGACGATCAGCCACTGCATGACCTCAGCCAGATCGACTTCGAGAAGCTCAAGGAGAAGTTCAATCAGGGACGCAAACGCACCGAGGCCGAGAAGCTCCGGGCCTTGCTGAGCATGAAACTGGAAACCATGCTGACCGAGAACCCCACTCGCAAGGACTTCATGGAGAAGTTCCAGAAGCTGATCGACGCCTACAACTCTGGCAGCCTGAACATCGAGGTGTTCTTCAAGGAGCTGGTGGATCTGACTGCTGATCTGCAGGTCGAGGATCAACGAGCTATCCGCGAGAACCTCTCGGAGGAAGAGCTGGCTCTGTTCGACATCCTGACCAAGCCAGTACCTGAACTTGCAGATAAGGAAAGGGCGCAGGTGAAGAAGGTCTGTAAGGAGCTTCTGGAGACACTGAAGGCCGAGAAGCTGGTGCTCGACTGGCGCAAGAAAGACAGAGCCAGGAGTGATGTGCGGCGCACTCTGGAGATCGTCTTCGACCGGGGCTTGCCTGAGAGCTACGACGAGGGGATCTACAACGAGAAGTGCGAGCTGGCCTTCCACCACATCTTCACGAGCTACTACGGGGCTGGTGAGAGCGTGTACTCGGCCATGCGGTAACGGTGCTTTGGGGGAGCAAAAAATAATGCCCCCCCAAACACGCAACCTCGCCTATACGGCTGCCCCCTGTGGCACTCGCAGCGCTCTGCAAGCCCGCTTCACGGCAGCAGTTGAGATCCCCCAGTGCTTGGCGGTATCCGCAATGCTGGCCTCGTTCTCCTTCCTCCAGATGGCCACGGCCTGATCATCGATCACCTTCGGTGCCCCCAGCTTCTTGCCCTGTGCCCTGGCTCGCTCGATCCCGGCCATCTGACGTGCCTTGATATTGGCCCGCTCCAGCTCAGCTACCGCAGCCAGCATGGTGAGCATGGCCTTGCCGACTGCGCTGGAGAGGTCGAAGCCTTCGCGCATCGAGACCACGGTCACGCCCTTGGCTTTCAGAGCTTCCACTGTTTCCAGTACGTCGATGGTATCCCTGCCTAGGCGGTCGATGGCTGCCACGACAACCGTGTCTCCCTTCCTGGCGTAGGCATGAAGTGCCTTGAAGCCCTCGCGTTGCAGAGCCTTGGTGGCCCCGCTGGTGGCCTCGTCGGAGAACCACTCATGGATGTTGTAGCGCTGGCTGATGGCGTGGCGCTGGGCTTCGTTGTTCTGTTCAGAAGTGCTGACGCGGACATAGGCAAGTACTGCAGTCATGAATAGATACTCCAACCTCCAGATGGATCGTTATCTAGGGTCAGAATGGTGCATGATGGCTCCGTGATTTTCAACAGAAGCGATCCATGCGGAAGCCGCATTCTCTCGTTGTCCTCTGGAGGCGGTTTGCTTGGTTACGGGTTCACACCTTCTGATCCACTCCCTTAGTACGCACGGGAACCCATCTCGCGGTCTTGCGGGCTGATCTGTCCTTCCATCGAGACCTCTGGCCAGAGCGCGCTACTCGTTCACATGGAAGTGAGATCGAGGCCCGTGGGTGGTCGTCGTGCCCCGGCTCACCCTCGCTGTCGACAGGGAAGCCTGAGCATCGTGTTTGATCGGGGAGGGGGTGCCCTGTTTTTTCAGGCGAGGAGGGGTGGGTACCGGGGGGAATCGAGTGGGACGGCTCGATGGATAGGGGCTCGCATTTTTTGCAAAAAATGGCCGGTGGGGTGTGGCCAAGTGATCCAAAAGGGATCCAGAAGTGATCCGAAACGGTGATCCAAAGCGCTCCCAAAGGCTCATGTCAGCGCTATAGAATGTGGTCTCCGATTGATAGTCGTGCGACGAGCAGAAAACGCTAGAAGTCAGGAATGGCGAGGCTTTCAGGCCTTCCCCTCGCAACGATCAGCCGTGAACCCGGTCAGGCCCGGAAGGGAGCAGCCGCAGCGGTGACATCGTGTGCCGGGGTGTGGCTGGCGGGGCCGCCTCCATCTTCTGCAGCTATTCTGCCTGCGCTTTTCGCTTCATTGCTCACCTTTGCCTTTCGCCGCTGCGGCTTGGGTGCAATTTGCCCGTCGCTCCGCTAGCATGGCGCCTTCAGCGATTTTGCCGGTGATGGTTTTCCATGAGTTATCAGGTTCTTGCACGCAAATGGCGTCCGCGTTCGTTCGGCGAGATGGTCGGCCAGGCGCACGTGCTCAAAGCCCTGGTCAACGCTCTGGACAGTCAGCGTCTGCACCATGCCTACCTGTTCACCGGTACCCGTGGCGTGGGCAAGACCACCATTGCGCGGATCATCGCCAAGTGCCTGAACTGCGAAACGGGTATCAGCGCCACGCCCTGCGGGCAATGCTCGATCTGTCGGGAAATCGATGAAGGCCGTTTTGTCGACCTCATCGAGGTGGACGCGGCCAGTCGTACCAAGGTCGAAGATACTCGTGAGTTGCTGGAAAACGTGCAGTACGCACCCAGTCGTGGGCGTTTCAAGGTCTACCTGATCGACGAAGTGCACATGCTCTCCGGGCATTCCTTCAATGCGCTGCTCAAGACCCTTGAAGAGCCGCCGCCTTACGTCAAGTTCCTGCTGGCAACCACCGACCCGCAAAAGCTGCCGGTGACCATTCTGTCGCGTTGCTTGCAGTTTTCTCTGAAGAGCATGCCGCCCGAGCGTGTCGTGGAACACCTGGCTCATGTGCTCAAAGCCGAGCAGATTCCCTTTGAGGAAGATGCGCTGTGGTTGCTGGGGCGTGCGGCCGATGGTTCGATGCGCGACGCCATGAGCCTGACCGACCAGGCGATTGCCTTTGGCGAAGGCAAGGTGCTGGCGGCCGATGTGCGTGCGATGCTTGGCAGCCTCGATCACGGACAGGTCTACGGGGTGCTGGAAGCCTTGCTGGCCGGTGATGCGCGGGCCTTACTGGAGGCTGTTCGCCAGCTGGCTGAACAGGGCCCGGATTGGCACGGGGTGTTGGCCGAGCTGCTCAATGTGTTGCATCGCCTGGCGATTGCCCAGGTGTTGCCGGATGCGGTAGATAACGGCCAGGGCGATCGCGAACGTGTGCTGGCGCTGGCCCAGGCGTTGCCGGCCGAGGACGTGCAGTTTTACTACCAGATGGGTCTGATCGGCCGTCGCGATTTGCCTCTCGCGCCCGACCCGCGTAGCGGCTTTGAAATGGCCCTGCTGCGCATGCTGGCCTTTCGGCCGGCCGGCACCAGCCTGATACCGCCGAGTACACCGTTAAAGTCTGAGGCGGAGCGTGCGACCACCACGTCTTCGCCGGTTCAGGCGGTGGTCCAGGCGGCCGCCGTGGTGGCCGAGGCGTCGGCGGCACCCGTCCCGCAAACCCCGTCAGCCTCGCCCAGCGCAGTGTCTGCTGGGCTTGACCTGCCCTGGCAGGCCGCCAATCCTGAGCCTGAGCCTGAGCCTGAGCCTGAGCCTGAGCCTGAGCCTGAGCCTGAGCCTGAGCCCGATGTTGTGCTCGAAACGCAAGAGGCGTCCGCGCAACCTGTTTCTGCGGAGCAGAGCGCTAGCGCCTCACAGGCTGTACCGGCAGCGCCTGAGTCTTTGCCTGTATCCACGCCTGTGCCCGCAGCATTGGTCGAAGCGCCGGACGACGATGAGCCGCCGCCGGGTGATTACGACTATTACGAAGCGGATGGCGAAAGCCTCGACTATCACTTTGCCGAGGAAGAAGAAGTGCTGCCGCAGGCCAGTGAGTTGCTGGCCGTGGCACCTGCCAGCGGCCTGGCGGCGGAGTGGCTGGCACTTTATCCGCGTCTGGGGCTGAGCGGGCTGACGGGCAGCATTGCCGCCAATTGCAGCCTGGTCAGTGCCGAAGGTGATGACTGGCTGCTGCATCTGGACCCGGCGCACAGTGCGCTGTTCAACAATACCCAGTTGCAGCGCCTGGGCGATGCGATTCGCCAGCAGCTGGGTCGCCCACTGCAGGTGCGTGTTGAAGTGGCTGCACCGCAGCAACAGACGCCAGCGCAAGCGGCTGCCGCGGCGCGCGCCCAGCGCCAGCGTGCCGCCGAGGCGTCGATCCACGCCGACCCGCTGGTCCAGCAAATGATTCAACAGTTCGGTGCCACGTTGCGCGCCGACTCCATCGAACCCCTGAACAGCTGAGGACAACGACATGATGAAAGGTGGCATGGCCGGGTTGATGAAACAGGCCCAGCAGATGCAGGAAAGAATGCAGAAAATGCAGGAAGAGCTGGCCAACGCCGAGGTCACCGGGCAATCCGGTGGCGGGCTGGTGAGCGTGGTCATGACCGGGCGTCACGACGTCAAGCGCGTCAGCCTGGATGACAGCCTGCTGCAGGAAGACAAGGAGGTTCTCGAAGACCTGATTGCCGCCGCGCTCAATGACGCGGTACGCAAGGTCGAGCAGAACAGCCAGGAGAAAATGTCCGGCATGACGGCCGGCATGCAGTTGCCCCCAGGCTTCAAGATGCCCTTCTGAGGCCGTTGCCAGCGCCCGTCAGGCACGTCGAACAGCGTTTGTGACGGGCGTCCTTCCTCCTTCTTTGCCTTTTTCGCCTGAGGTGTCATGAGCTTTAGCCCGCTGATTCGCCAGTTGATCGACGCCTTGCGCATCCTGCCCGGCGTCGGGCAGAAGACCGCGCAACGCATGGCCTTGCAGTTGCTTGAGCGCGATCGCAGCGGTGGCCTGCGCCTGTCGCAGGCGTTGGCGGCAGCCATGCAGGGGGTCGGTTATTGTCAGCAATGCCGCACCCTCAGCGAGGAGGCGCTGTGCAACCTGTGCAGTGATACGCGGCGTGACGACAACCTGCTGTGCGTGGTGGAAGGGCCGCTGGATGTCTATGCGGTGGAGCAAACCGGCTATCGCGGCCGCTACTTTGTGCTCAAAGGTCACCTCTCGCCCCTGGATGGCCTGGGCCCGGAGGCCATTGGTATTCCCGAGCTGCTGCAGCGTATCGAATCCGGGCAGTTTGCCGAGATCATCCTCGCCACCAATCCCACGGTGGAAGGCGAGGCGACTGCGCACTACATCGCCCAGTCGCTGCAAGGTAAAGGGATGGCACTGACGCGTATTGCCCACGGTGTGCCGCTGGGGGGCGAGCTTGAACTGGTGGATGGCGGTACCCTGGCGCATGCTCTGGCCGGCCGGCGGCCCATGCTTGGCTGAGTGCAGGGTAACTCCAGGCAGTGCGCAGCAGCTCATACGCAGCATGACAGTGGTTGTAGTCTGCAACCTGCGTAGCTTCTGGCAGTTATGACGGCTTAGCTGGCGAGAATGCCTTCTTGTTAACCAAGCAAGCGCTTGGTTATAGTCCTGGCACTTACTCTTTTATGTGCCCAGGAGCCGTCATGTCCGCCTTTCAGGAATATTTCACCGCCGAGCACCAGCAGGTACGTGACAGCGTGCGCCGATTCGTCGAGCGCGAAATTCTTCCGCATATTGCCGACTGGGAAGAGGCTGAGAGCTTCCCGTGCGAGCTGTATCAGAAGGCCGGTGCTGCCGGGATTCTGGGTATTGGTTATCCGGAGCGCTTTGGTGGCAGTTACGAGGGCGATCTGTTTGCCAAGGTGGCCGCCAGTGAAGAGCTGATGCGTTGCGGTTCGGGTGGCCTGGTGGCCGGGCTCGGCTCACTGGATATCGGCCTGCCGCCAGTGCTCAAGTGGGCCAAGCCGGCTCTGCGTGACCGGGTGGTGGCCGAGGTGCTGGCCGGTGAGAAGATCATGGCCCTGGCGGTTACCGAACCGTCTGGCGGTTCTGACGTGGCCAGCCTGAAGACCCGTGCGCTGCGTGAGGGAGACTACTACCGGGTAAGCGGCAGCAAGACCTTCATTACCAGCGGTGTGCGTGCCGACTACTACACGGTAGCCGTGCGTACCGGCGGCGACGGTTTTGGCGGCGTCAGTCTGTTGCTGATCGAAAAGAGCACGCCAGGCTTCAGCGTTGGGCGTTCGCTGAAAAAGATGGGCTGGTGGTGCTCGGATACCGCCGAACTGTTCTTCGATGACTGCAAGGTGCCGGTGGATAACCTGATCGGCGTGGAAAACATGGGTTTTGCCGGGATCATGGCGAACTTCCAGAGCGAACGGCTGAGCCTGGCGATCATGGCCAACATGACTGCGCAGCTGGCACTGGAAGAGGCCACGCGCTGGGCGCATGAGCGGCAGGCCTTCGGTAAGCCGATCGGCAAGTTCCAGGTACTCAAGCACCGCCTGGCCGAAATGGCCACGCAGCTGGAGGTGTCGCGCGAGTTCACCTACCGGCAGGCGGCCAAGATGGCGGCCGGCAAGAGCGTGATCAAGGAAATCTCCATGGCCAAGAACTTTGCCACCGATGTGTCCGATCGCATCACCTACGACGCCACGCAGATACTCGGTGGCATGGGCTTCATGCGAGAGTCGCTGGTCGAGCGGCTGTATCGGGATAACCGCATCCTGTCGATTGGCGGAGGCACCCGGGAAGTGATGAACGAGATCATCAGTAAGCAGATGGGTTTGTAGTGTGCAGACAGGCCATGCCGAAACGGCATTGGCTTTTGTGAAAAAATAAGCCTAGATTTTCATGAAATTGCAGTTTGCCAATTTCATGAGGCGCGGGTGTGCCGCGCCATAGGCTTTCGCCATGGACAAGCAGGAAGAGATGGCCGCACTGGCCATCCTGATTCACGATCTACGCAAGCATAAAAAGCTTACGCTCAGCCAGCTGGCCGAACGCATCGGCCGCTCGGTGGGCTTTCTCTCCCAGGTCGAACGCGGCCTGTCCCAGCCCAGCGTGGCCGACCTGACGGCCATCAGCGAAGCACTGGATGTGCCGACCAGCTATTTCTACAGCCTCAGCCAGCCACGCGCCGTAGCCTGGGTGACGCGGGCCCATGAGCGGCGCACCCTGTACCTGGCCCACGGGATTACCGACATTATGGCCTCGCCGACCCTGCAGGGTGCCTTTACCTTGCTCGACAGCCTGCTCGAGCCGGGCGCGCTGAGCGGTGAGCGGCAGATGCAGGACCGTTCCGAACAGGGCGGCTTCGTGCTGTCCGGGCAGCTCACCCTGTGGCTCGGTGAGCCGGAACAGTGCGTGACCCTTGGCCCGGGCGATGCCTTCCAGATCCCCAGTTATGCCCGCTTGCGCTATGCCAACCTCGGCGACAGTCCGGCGCGCGTGTTGTGGGTATACACCTGACGTTTTCTTCGCCACCTGCAGGACACAATAACAATGACAGCCTGTTTTCCCGATCTGCTCAGTGAAGTCCGGCAATTTCGCCAGCAGTACCCGCAAGTTCGCTTTGTCGACCTGATCTGCCTGGACATTCCCGGGCATTTCTATGGCAAGCGCTATCCCATCGAACTGCTGGAGAAGGTGGCCGCCGGCAGCCCGCTCAAGCTGCCGCAGAATTGCGTGCTGCTGGGCGCGCAGGGCGGTCTCTATGAAATTGGCGACTATTGCTTTCATGATGGCGACCCGGATGCGCTGCGCCGTCTGGTGCCTGGCACTTTGCGCCCGGTGACCTGGGAAAGCCAGCCGCTGGGGCAGATGCTGATCACCTCCGATGGCACCGCCGCGCCTATCGAGTTTGAGCCCCGTGAGGTGCTGGCACGAGTGGTACAGCGTCTTGCTGCACGCGGCATTCATCCGGTGGTGGCCTTCGAGCTGGAGTTCTACCTGTTCGACAAGGCACTCAAGGAGGGGCTGCCGCAGTACCCGCACGACCCCTATGGCGGTGATGCCGATGACCAGCCGAGCATGCACATCGAGCGGCTGTCTCGTTTTGCCGATGTACTCGATGACATGACCGCCACGGCACGCCTGCAGGGTATCGATGCTACGGTGATCACTGCGGAAATCGGCCCTGGGCAGTTCGAGATCAACTTCAACCATTGCCAGGATCCCATGCAGGCGGCCGACAGTTCGGCGTTGTTCTGTCGCAGCACGCGTGGCGTGGCACGTCAGCATGGCTATCGGGCCAGCTTCATGGCCAAGCCCTACCTGCAGTACCCCGGCAGCGGCATGCATGTGCATGTCAGCCTGTACGATGCGGCCGGTGCCAATCTGCTGGCAGCCGATGAGCAACGCCCGCTGCGCCACGCGGTGGCCGGCTGCCTGGCGCTGCTGCCGCAGCTGATGCCGATCTACGCGCCCAATCACAACAGTTACCGGCGCCTGGGTGCGGCGGTCAACGCGGCCAGCAAGGCCAGTTGGGGCTACGAAGATCGCGATGCCTGTATCCGCATTCCCGATGCGGATCCGCATAACCTGCGCCTGGAGTTCCGTTTGCCGGGAGCCGACGCCAATCCTTATCTGGTGCTGGCGGCGCTGTTGGCCAGCATCGAGCATGGCTTGCAGGCCGGCTGTGAACCCATTGCCCCGCTCAATGAGGACCGTCACAGCGGCATCGACTTCCCTCTTGATCTGCTGCAGGCCGTACGCAACATGCAGCACAGCGCTGCCGTGCAGGCGGCGTTGGGGCGTGAGTTCGTGATGGTTTATTGCGAGAACAAGCGCCAGGATCACCTGGCCTTTCTCCATGCAATCAGCCCACGCGAATACCAGTGGTATCTGTAGCCTGCTCGGCCTGTCAGTGGCCCAGGCCGAGCAGGCCGCCGCACAGTGCGCAGCCCAGCACCACCAGCCAGGCCGGCAGGCGCCAGTACTGCAGAGCCAGCCAGGCGAGCAAGGCCAGCGCCAGGTCGCGCGGGCCGGCAATCGCGCTATGCCAGATCGGCTGGTAGAGCGCAGCCAGCAGCAGGCCGACCACCCCCGCACCCACCCCGGCCATGGCGGCCTGCATGAGGGCCAGGTGACGCAGGCGATCCCAGAAGGGCAGGGCGGCGGCGACCAGCAGGAAGGACGGCAGGAACACTGCCAGCAGGCACAGCAGGCCGCCACTCCAGCCATTCAACGGGCCGTGCTGGACGGCACCGAGGAAGGCGGCAAAGGTAAACAGTGGACCGGGTACCGCCTGCGCAGCGCCGTAGCCGGCAAGAAAATCACTGTTGCTGACCCAGCCGTTGGGTACCACTTCGGCCTGCAGTAGCGGCAGCACTACGTGGCCGCCACCAAACACCAGGGAGCCGGCACGGTAAAAGGCATCCACCAGTTGCAACGGTTGCCACTGACTGGAGTCGGCCGCCAGTGGCAGACCGAACAGCAGTACGATGAACAGCAGCAGGCAGAGCCATGCCGGACCTGCGCCGGCGGCGTGCGAGCCAGGCGCAGCAGCAGGTTCGACAGGCGCCTGCAGCCACAGCATGCCGGCCAGGGCCGCCAGACCAATGACCACCAGCTGATTCCACGCTGAAGGCCAGAGCAAGATCAGCAGACAGGCCAACACCATCAGGCTGGCCCGCCGCACGCCCTGGCAGAGGCTACGCCCCATGCCCCATACAGCCTGGGCGACTACCGCCACGGTGACGATCTTCAGGCCCTGCAGTACGCCGCTTGGCAGGCTGTCCGACCAGTTTTGCAGACCCAGGGCAAAGCCGATGAGTAGCACCGCCGAGGGCAGGGTGAAGCCGCACCAGGCGGCCAGGGCCCCGGCATAGCCGGCACGTTGCAGGCCCAGGGCCATGCCTACCTGGCTGCTCGCGGGGCCGGGGAGGAACTGGCAGAGCGCGACCAGTTCGGCATAGCGTGCCTCGTCGAGCCAGCGGCGTTCCACCACCAGGGCCTGGCGGAAGTAGCCCAGATGGGCCAAGGGGCCGCCGAAGGAGGTTAGCCCCAGGCGCAGGAAAATCAGGAAAACCTGCCAGGGCGAGTCTGGCGCAGCTAGGGGTTTGCACATAGGGGAAATGATCAGGAAGAAAACTGATGGCAGCTTAACGTGGCGGGTCGAGTCTGCCGAGCCGCGATGACGGTTTTGTGACTGTGCATCATGCCGCCTGCCTATGCTGGCTGCATCCGTTGCTGAATGAGCGTTGTCAGCCGGCATTCTGTCTGGTTAACGTGGCGCACCTTGGTTGCTCTGGATAACTGCCCCATGTTGACCCTGCATCATCTCGAATTCTCGCGCTCGCAGCGCATCCTCTGGTTGCTGGAAGAGCTGGGGGTGCCCTATGAGTTGAAGGTTTACCGCCGTGATCCGCTGACGCGCCTGGCACCGGCAGAACTGAAGGCTGTCCACCCGCTGGGTAAGTCGCCGGTGATCACGGATGGCGATGAAGTCATCGCCGAGTCCGGAGCAATCATCGAGTATCTGGTGGAACGCTACGCCAGCCAGGCCAGTGGCGAGTTGGCTGGTCTACAGCCTGCGCCTGGTACACCGGCACATCGTCAGTGTCGCTTCTGGATGCATTACGCCGAAGGGTCGTTGATGAACTGGCTGGTGATGAAGCTGGTGTTCACGGTGATTCCCAACAAGCCTATGCCGTTTTTTGTGCGTCCCATCGCGCGAGGCCTGTGCAGCAAGGTGCAAGCCAGCCTGATCGATCCGAACCTGCGCAGCGCGCAGGCATTTATCGAAGCACATCTGGCCACGCACCGCTGGTTTGCCGGTGAGCAACTGAGCATGGCCGATTTCCAGATGAGTTTTGCCATCGAAGCCTTGCTGGCGCGTGGCCAGGCCAGCGAGTCGCCCTGCCTGGGCGCCTACCATGCGCGCCTGCAGGCACGTCCGGCTTATCAGCGCGCCCTGGCCAAGGGTGGTCCGGTGCTGGGGCTGTAACGGCTAGGTGGTTTGCGCCTGCCAGAGTAGCGCATAGCCCAAGAGCAGTAGTGGCCAGGCGCAGAGTGGGCCGAACAGCAGGCGCCAGTGCAGCGGGCGTGGGTCGAAACCCACGCCATGCACGAAACCGCCGGAAATGCCCAGCATGACCAGCATCAGCAAGCCATGGCTGTAGCGCCCCTGGCTATCCAGCATGGCGGCTGGATGGATCAGCAGCAGCAGGGCCAGCGGGCTGGCCAGCAGCAGCGATACAGCGCGCGCCAGCGCATGCTGTAGCCAGTGTCTGTTACGGCTCATGGCTGTCGAGATCCTGGGTGCTTTCCAGCCACAGGACATTGATGATGGCCAGGCTGCAGGCCAGTAATACGCCAAGAATCCAGGTGAAATACCACATCTGTCAGGCTCCTCGTCAGCGGGCGATGCGTAGCATCGCCCGTTTAGCTTCAATAAAGACCGTGGGGGTTGTTGCGGATTTGTGCCGTAGTCACCGTGCCCCACATCTTGGCGTAGCTCCACAGGGTGTAGAGCAGGATCAGTGGGACGAACAGACAGGCCACTACGAACATGATGCCAAGCGTCTTGTGGCTGGATACGGCATCCCATAGGGTCAGGCTCGATTGCGGATCAATGCTGGACGGCATGACGAAGGGGAACAAGGCAAAGCCTGCGGTGCACAGCGTGCCGATGATGGCCAGGCTGGAGCCCAGGAATGCCCAGCCAAACAGGCGGCCACTGGCGCCGAGCCAGGCCAGTGCGGCCCCGGCCAGGCCAAGCAATGGCGCGATCAGACTGAGTGGTTGGCGGCTGTAGTTGTCCAGCCAACCCGGATTGCCCACGGCCACCTGCTTGGCTAGTGGGTTGCTGGCAGCGTTACCGTCAACTGCGCTGACCAGTTGCAGGCCCTGAATGTCACCCAGCCATAGCCACAGGCCTGCAGCCGAAAAACTGGCCAGGTAAAGCACCGCGCAGTACCGTGCGGCACGGCGACTGCGCAGGGCGATGGCGCCCTCACTGCGCATGCCCAGCCAGGTGGCACCGTGCAGGCAGAGCATGCTCAGGCTGACGAGTCCTGCCAACAGGCCGAAGGGATTGAGCAGCTGCCAGAAGTTGCCGTGGTAGCTGACGCGCAGGTCGGCATCGAACTGAATCGGCACGCCCAGCAGCAGGTTGCCGAAGGCCACGCCGAACACCAGCGCCGGTACCAGCCCGCCGATGCACAGCCCCCAGTCCCAGCTCTGTCGCCAGCGGGTATTCTCCAGCTTGCTGCGGTAATCGAAGCCGACCGGGCGCACGAAAAGGGCGAACAGCACGACCAGCATTGCCCAGTAGAAGCCGGAGAACGAGGCGGCATAGACCAACGGCCAGGCGGCGAATAAGGCGCCGCCCGCGGTGATCAGCCAGACCTGGTTGCCGTCCCAGTGCGGGGCGATGGTGTTGATGATGACTCGGCGCTCTTCATCGTCGCGGCCGAGCAGCGGCAACAGTGCGGCGGCTCCCAGATCGAAGCCATCGGTCAGGGCAAAGCCGATCAACAGGACACCGACCAGTATCCACCAGACCAGCTTGAGGCTTTCATAATCGAGCATGGCATTCTCCTCAGGCGATGGCCGGCTGTGTGCGTTCGAAGTGGTAGCGGCCGGTATGCAGGCTGCTTGGGCCAAGGCGCGCGAAGCGGATCATCAGGTACATCTCGATGACCAGCAGCACGCTGTAGAAAGCCACCAGCGCGATCAGCGACCCCCAGACGTCCGTGGTGGACACACTGGATACCGACAGGTGGGTGGGGAGTACTTCGCCAATCGACCAGGGCTGACGGCCGTGCTCCGCGACATACCAGCCGGTTTGCGCGGCAATCCATGGCAAGGGCAGGCTGAACAGCGCCCATTTGAGCAGCCAGGGCTTGTGCTCCTCATTGCGTTTGGCGGATGCCCAGAAGGCGCAGATAAACAGCGCGAGCATCAGCACACCGCAGCCGACCATGATGCGGAAGGTCCAGAACAGGCTGGCAACATCCGGGATGGTGTCGAGGCTGGCCTGGGCGATTTGCTCAGGCGTGGCATCGACCACCTGCTCGGTGTATTTCTTCAGGAGCAGGCCATAGCCGAGGTCGGCCTTCACGGCGTCGAAGGCCTGCAGCGTGGCCGGGCTACGATCACCGCTGCGTAGTTGCTGCAACAGCGCGTAGGCTTGCATGCCGTTGCGGATACGCGCCTCGTGCTGTATCAGCAGGTCCTTGATGCCGGTCACTTCGCCGTCCAGCGAACGGGTGGCGATCAAGCCGAGTGCATAGGGGATACGGATGGCATAGTCGGTGCGCATGGCTTGCTGGTCAGGCAGACCGAACAATGTGAACGCGGCCGGTGCTTCATGGGTATCCCACTCGGCCTCGATAGCGGCCAGCTTGGTCTTCTGCACATCGCCAATCTCGTAGCCGGATTCGTCGCCCAGCACGATGACCGAGAGAATCGACGCCAGGCCGAAGGCCGAGGCGATGGCGAAGGAACGCCGGGCAAAGCCGAGGTCGCGGCGCTTGAGCAGGTAGTAACTGGAAATCGCCAGCACGAAAACGGCACCTGTCACATAGCCGGCGGCTACGGTATGCACGAACTTGACCTGCGCTACCGGGTTGAACAGCAGCGCCGAGAAGTCGGTCAGCTCCATGCGCATGGTGTCGATGTTGAATTCGGCGCCTACCGGGTTCTGCATCCAGCCATTGGCGATGAGAATCCATAGAGCCGAAAGATTCGAACCCAGGGCAACCAGCCAGGTAACGGCCAGGTGCTGAAGCTTGGACAGACGTTCCCAGCCGAAGAAGAACAGGCCGATGAAGGTTGATTCGAGGAAGAACGCCATCAGCCCTTCGATAGCCAGCGGCGCGCCGAAGATGTCGCCGACGTAGTGGCTGTAGTAGGCCCAGTTGGTGCCGAACTGGAACTCCATGGTCAGCCCGGTGGTGACGCCGAGGGCGAAGTTGATGCCGAACAGCTTGCCCCAGAACTTCACCATGTCCTGATAGACCTGCTTGCCGGTCATCACATAGACCGACTCCATGATGGCCAGCAGGAAGGCCAGGCCGAGTGTGAGGGGGACGAAGAGAAAGTGGTACATGGCAGTCATGGCGAACTGCAAACGCGATAGGTCAACGAGTTGTTCCGAGATCATCCCGGTACTCCTTGGATACGGCAGGGCGAGAAGAAACAGGCGGCTGCGGGGTATCGGTCAACAGGTGTTGGCTGACGCGCTCGCTACCGTCCACCGGCAGGGTCGGGGAGGGGAACCACAGTGCCTTGATGGCCAGCAGTACAGCCAGCTTGATCAGGGCGATCACCGCTATTTCACGAACCAGGGGGATTCGCCAGGGTGAGGATGAAGGGCCTGCGTGCGCCGATGTGGCCGCCTGGGTAGTGCATGGCTTGGGCGACGGAGAGGCTGTCATCTTTATACTCTGTGGGGTATTGCGCGGTACTACTTTAGTCGTAGCAAAGCCACCTGCTCAATCAATAATCGCCAATGGGGTGTGCGGTGTGTTGTCGCAGGCGTTTTTGTCGCGTACAGCTTGGCCTGCCTTGGTGAGCGGGCGTTTGCAGGGTGCTGGTAGGGGCGAGCTGACTGGGGACTGGACGTGGCGGGCTGTCAGAAGGCTGTCCGGGCAGGCCGTACGCATTGCCGCGCAGTGCAAAGGCCTACCTGGAGCAGCGAGTTGTGCTGTCTTGCCGCGCTCTGTCAGCGATCGTCGAGGGCGAAGGCGGTGAGGGTGAAGGTGGGGATGTGCATATCCTGCAGCTTTTGCGAGCCACCCAGTTCCGGTAGGTCAATGATGGCGGCTGCCTCGAACAGCTCGGCGCCCATGCGCCGAATCAGCCGTGCAGCGGCCAGCAGCGTGCCACCGGTGGCGATCAGGTCATCGAGCAGCAGCACCTTGTCGCCGTCACACAGGCTATCGGCATGTACCTCCAGCAAGGCTTCGCCGTATTCGGTCTGGTAGCTTTCGCTTAGCACGTCGGCGGGCAGCTTGCCGGCTTTGCGGAACAGTACCAGTGGCTTGTTCAGTTGATAGGCCAGCACGCTGCCAAGCAGGAAGCCGCGGGCATCCATGGCGCCGATGTGGCTGAAGTCAGCTTCCACATAACGCTGGGCAAAGCTGTCCACCACCATGCGCAGGGCACGCGGTGACTGGAAAACCGGGGTAATGTCGCGGAAGACGACCCCGGGTTTGGGAAAGTCGGGCACCGGACGGATCAGGGATTTGACGGTAAATTCGTCGAAGATCATGAAGACAAACCTGTTAACGCGTGTTGACGGCGAAGTATAGGCGTGTACGCCTGTACACTGCATGTTGAAAATCAAGTCCGTCGTGCCCGGATGGCAAAACGGCCTGCACAGGTGGACTGTGCAGGCCGTTGTTGTTGCTTGCCAGCGGCTTAGCGGTCGGCGCTGCCACCGGCCAGGGCGCACAGCCCGATGGGGTCGAGAATGCGTACTTCCTTGCCTTCGCTTTCCAGTAGGCCATTCTGCTGGAAGCGGGTGAACACCCGGGAAACGGTCTCCACGGCGAGGCCCAGATAGGTGCCAATTTCGTTGCGCGACATGGCCAGACGGAATTGGTTGGCGGAGAAGCCGCGTGCCTGGAAGCGTGCCGACAGGTTGACCAGGAAGGTGGCAATACGCTCGTCAGCGGTCTTCTTCGACAACAGCAGCATCATCTGCTGGTCGTCGCGGATTTCCCGGCTCATCACGCGCATCAGCTGGCGACGCAGCTGTGGCAGCTGGATGGCAATTTCGTCGAGACGGTCGAAGGGAATCTCACAGACCGAGGTGGTTTCCAGTGCCTGTGCGGACACCGGATAGGCTTCTGTGTCCATGCCAGCCAGGCCAACCAGTTCGCTGGGCAGGTGAAAGCCGGTGATCTGTTCTTCACCGATATCGGTAACGCTGAAGGTTTTCAGGCTGCCCGAGCGTACGGCAAAGATGGCATTGAAGTGGTCACCCTGGCGAAACAGGAATTCGCCTTTTTTCAGCGGGCGTCCGCGCTTGACGATCGCGTCGAGCGTGGCGACATCTTCCATGTTCAGCGACAGCGGCAGACAGAGCGGTGCAAGGCTGCAGTCGTTGCAGTGAGCTTGATGGGTTGTGCGAACCCTGATCGGCTCTTTCATCGCAAGTTCCTTGGGGCTGGGCTAACGTGCGAGCAAGGTTAACCCACTGCGGCTTACACCGCTAGACATACTCCCCCCCGCAAGATTATCGATAGCTTGGCCGCGACGCATAGTGATCTGGATCAGTTGCGGCGTGGGTGTCTGCCACAACCGGCCTGCTAGCCGCGCCAGACGGCGCTTGTGCGGGCGTGCGTGGTCTGCTGTCAGGCAGCTCCTGCAGTTGTCGCGGGGTGTGAAGTGGCGCACGTCAGCGACGACGTGTCGCAGGATTCAGGCGCAGGCCAGGGGTTTGCGGTAACGATCGAAGAGCATGCAGACCGAGCGCACCAGGAGGCGTCCGGAAGCCGTGATATCGAGGCGCCGGTCGCACAGTTCGATCAGGCCGTCGTTGGCCATTTGCTGGAGGTCGTTCCAGATGTCGGCGAAGTAGCTGCGGAAGTCGATGCCAAAAGGCTTTTCGATATCGCTGAACTCCAGCTCGAACTCGCACAGCAGGCGCTGGATGATGTGGCGTCGCAGGCGGTCATCCAGGCTGCAGGTATGTCCGCGGCAGGTACTCAGTTGGGCGTTGTGCAACTGGGTCAGGTACTGCTCGAGATCGCAGGTGTTCTGGCAGTACAGGTCACCCACCTGGCTGATGGCCGAGACGCCCAGGCCGATCAGGTCACAGTGCCCGTGACTGGTATAGCCATGCACGTTGCGTTGCAGGAGGCCATCTTCCTGGGCAATCGCCAGCTCGTCATCGTTGAGGGCGAACTGTTCAAGGCCTATGTAGCGATAACCGGCGCGGGTCAGCTGCTCGATGCTATTTTCCAGCATGGCCAGGTTGCCTGCGTCGCCCGGCAGCTCCAGCGCATTGATGCGTTGCTGCAGCGGGAAACGTTCTGGACGATGCTGATAGTGGCGTAGCGACAAGCGCTCGGGTTGCAGGGCCATGATGGTCTGCAGGGTATGGGCGAAGCTTTCCGGGGTTTGCTGTGGCAAGCCATAGGTCAGCTCGATGTTGATCGAGCGGTATTGCAGGGTGCGCGCGGCCTCTACCAGATTGCAGGTCTGCTCCAGGCTCTGTTGGCGATTGACGGCGCTTTGCACCTGCGGGGCCAGGTCTTCCACGCCCAGGTTGACGCGGTTGAAGCCCAGCTCGCGGAGCAGGCCCATGGTCGACCAGGAGGCAGAGCGCGGATCGACGTCGATGCTGTAGTCGGTGCTGCTGTCATTGAGCAGGGTAAAACGCTGCCGCAGATGAGCCATCAGCTGACGCAATTCTTCCTGGTTGAAGAACGTCGGCGTACCGCCGCCCAGATGCAGTTGCTCGACCTGCTGCTGACGGTCGAGGTGGCAACTGATCAGGTCGATTTCCCGCTGCAGGTAGTGCAGGTAGCGTGCGGCGAGTTCGCGATCCTGGGTAACGATGCGCAGACGGTCGCAATGAAAGCAGGCGCTGTTGCAGAAGGGCAGGTGGACATACAGGGACAGCGGGCGACGTGCCTTGCGGCTTTCGCGCAGGGCATGCAGTAGCTCGAAGGAGCTGACATCTTCATGGAACTGTCGCTGCAACGGGTAGGAGCAATAGCCTGGTCCGGCCCGGTTGTAGCGGCGGATGAGATTTGCATCCCAGCGGATGGCGTCAAGCATGCAAAGTCGACCCAGGACAAAGTCATTCGATGGCGCCCAGTCTAGGGGGTAGTCGCCAGGGAATACTTGACTTGTGTCAAGGGACAAAAAGTCGCAAGTTTTGTCCGCTGCAATCTCTGCTCAGTGGCCCATCAGCCAATGCTGGTGTGGGCCGGGTAGGCTCCACAGGCCGAACACTATGACCAGCAGGCCGGCAGCCGCACGTATACCCCGCTGCCGGAGCAAGCCCAGCAGGCGCTCGGCGGCCAGGCCGCTGGCGAGCAGAACCGGCCAGGTGCCGAGGCCGAAGGCCAGCATCAGCAGCGCGCTGTCCAGCGCACTGCCCTGGCTGGCGGCCCACAGCAGGGTACTGTAGACCAGCCCGCAGGGCAGCCAGCCCCACAGTGCACCGAGTAGCAAGGCCTGCGGCAGCCTGCTGACGGGCAGCAGTCGGCTGGCCAGGGGTTGCAGGTGCCGCCAGAGTCCGCGACCGATCGCCTCGATGCGCGTCAGGCCATGCCACCAGCCGGCCAGGTACAGGCCCATGGCGATCAGCAGGAGGGCTGCCAGTACGCGCAACAGCATGGCCAGTGGGCTGTTCTCCAAGGCCCAGCCGGCCAGGCCGAGTAGGTAGCCGGCAGTTGCATAGCTGAGGATGCGGCCCAGGTTGTAAGCCAGCAGCAGGCGCAGGCGACGACTGCGCTGCTGCGCCGGAATGGCCAGGGTCAGGGCGCCCATCAGGCCGCCGCACATGCCCAGGCAATGCCCGCCACCCAGTAGCCCGAGTACCAGTGCGGGGATGACCAGCTCAAGCGTCATGCGAGGATTTTTCCTCTGTCTGCCCCTTGGCCTCGGCTTGTCCAGCCTGGTGAGCTGGGTCTTCGTCATCGAAGAGGATGCTGTGTGCGGGGCCTTCGAGGTCGTCATACTGGCCGCTATCTACCGCCCAGAAGAACAGCCAGATAGCCAGAGCGACCACGATCACGGCAATCGGGATCATGACATAGAGAGCGGTCATACGGACTCCGGGACGGGGGCCTGAGGGTGGGACGTTGCACTGGGCGCCTTGTCAGGTGCTTGCAGGCGCAGGGCGTTGACAACCACCAGCAACGAACTCAGCGACATGCCCAGGGCTGCCCAGGCCGGGGTCACCCAGCCCAGTGCGGCGAAGGGCAGGATCAGGCCGTTGTACAGTGTGGCCCAGGACAGGTTCTCGATAATGATCCGCCGGGTGCGACGGGCCATGACGAAGGCGCTGATCAGGCTGTCCAGGCGATTACTGAGTAATACCGCGTCGGCACTGGTCTTGGCCAGGTCGGTCGCGCTGCCCATGGCAACACTGATATCGGCGGCAGCCAGCACCGGCACGTCGTTGACGCCGTCACCGAGCATCAGTACACGGCGACCCTCGGCATGCAGCTGGCGAAGTACGGCGAGCTTGTCATTGGGGGTAAGGCCGCCGCGTGCGTCATCTATACCCAGTTGTGCGGCGACACTGGCCACCATCGGCGAGCTGTCACCGGACAGCAGGAGTGTTTGCCAGCCGCGTTCCCGGCAGGCTGCCAGCAGTGCCGGGGCATCCTGGCGCAGGCGATCATCCAGGCCAAACCAGGCCAGCGGCCCTTGCTGGTCACCCAGCAGCAGCCATTGGCCGCTATCGCTGGGCATGGCAGGCACGATCTGGCCGCTCAGGGCACAGACGAAATCGGCCTGGCCGATACGCAGCGTGCGGGCCTCCACTTGCCCCTGCAGTCCCTTGCCTGGCTCGCTGCGTACCTCTTCTGCCGCTTGCGGTGCACGACCGAATGCCCGGGCGATGGGGTGTTCTGAGCGATTTTCCAGTGCCGCAGCCAGCGCCAGGCACTGTGTACTGTCCAGTGCTCCGAGTGGCACGACCTGACGCAGGGTCAGGCGGCCCTCGGTGAGGGTGCCGGTCTTGTCGAAAATCACCGTATCGATATGGTTCAAGCCTTCCAGCACGTGGCCACGGGTCAGCAGCAGGCCGGCACGGTGCAGGGCACCGGTAGCGGTGGTCAGCGCGGTTGGGGTGGCCAGCGACAAGGCACAGGGACAGGTGGCCACCAGCAGGGCGAGAACGATCCAGAAGGCGCGGTCACTGTCGATCTGCCACCACACCAGGCCAACCAACGCGGCGACGATCAGCACTGTAATGAGGAACCACTGTGCGACGCGATCGGCTAGTTCGGCCAGGCGCGGTTTCTCGCTTTGCGCGCGCTCCAGCAGGCGGACGATGGCGGATAGTCGAGTGTCCTGGCCCAGTGCCTCTACCTGTACGGTCAGCGGGCCTTCGACATTCAGTGTGCCGGCGGTCACGCGATCACCCGGTTGGCGAGGCAGGGGCAAGTACTCACCGCTGAGCAGCGATTCATCGATGCTCGATTGTCCGCTGAGAATGATGCCGTCGGCCGGCAGCAAGGTACCAGGCGGCACCAGCACCTGTTCGTCACGGCGCAGTTCGCTGAGCAGGATGCGCTGGCTATGACCTTCGGCATCCAGGCGCAGACAGGAGGCCGGCAGCAGGTTGACCAGCTGCGCGGTCGCTGCGGCGGTGCGTTCACGGGCACGACGCTCCAGGTAGCGTCCGGCCAGCAGGAACAGGGCGAACATACCCACGGCATCGAAATACAGTTCGCCACGCCCGCTGACCGTTGACCAGATACCGGCCAGGTAGGCGCCGCCAATGGCCAGGGAAACCGACACGTCCATGGTCAGGTGGTGGGTGCGCAGGTCGCGCAGCGCACCCTTGAAAAAGCCGGTGCAGCAATAGAAAACGATGGGCGTGGTGAGGAACAGGCTGACCCAGCGCAGGATGCGGTCCATATCGCTGGACAGGTCGAGGTTGAACTCAGGCCAGGTGGCCATGCTGGCCATCATTACCTGCATCCACAGCAGCCCGGCGACACCCAGCTGGCGAAGCGCACGGCGATTTTCCTGGTGCAGTTGCTCGGCCGCCTGGTCAGGCTGATAGGGATGCCCGGCATAGCCGATGCGCCGCAGGCTCTTGAGGATGCCGCTTAGGGCTAGCTGGCTGGACTGCCAACGCACCTGCAGGCGCTGGTTGGATAGGTTGAGGTGGGCCTCGGCGATGCCTGGGAGGGTACGCAGGTGGCGTTCGATCAACCAGCCGCAGGCGGCACAGCTGATCCCTTCGATCAACAGGCAGGTTTCGGCCAGCTCACCCTCATGGCGTACAAATGGTTGCTGTACTTCAGCGCGATCGTAGAGTGCCAGTTCGTCAGCCAGTTCGCGCGGGAGGGCTTCGGGGTTGCTGGCGGTTTCACTACGATGCTGGTAATAGCTTTCAAGGCCACCCTGGACGATGGCTTCGGCAACGGCCTGGCAGCCCGGACAGCAAAAGTCTCGCGTCTGCTGCAGTACGCTGGCCTGGAAGCGGCTGCCGGGCGGAACCGGCAAGCCGCAGTGGTAGCAGGGTAGGGGGGCACTCATGGAACGTTCAGTGACCGAGGAGGATCACCTGGCCATCGACCAGCTCTTCCTCTTCGAACAGTCGCCACTGACGCCCACCTTCTTCGCCGAGGATTTCCACGAAGCGACGACCCTCTACCTCATCTTGTAGCAAGCCGCGATAGCGCTTGCCTTCGACAGGCTGCAGGATGACCCGGCGATCCTTGCTTTCCTGGGTCGGCGAGATCAGGTTGAGCACCAGTTGCTGCGGATTGCTGTAGCCCTCCAGCTGCAACTCGGCGGTCCCGGTGGCGTTGTCCAGGCTCAGCTGTCCACGAATGGACAGCTGTTCGGCAAACTTCTCCCGGTCCAGCGACTGGTTGATGCCCTTGCCGGCATCGTAGTAGTTGCTGACGACCAGTGTGTCGGCACCGCGCGTGGCGATGGTCAGCAGCGACAGGCCGAGGATGACCGAGGAGAGCAGTATGCCGATGATGAACCACGGCCAGAACTGCTTGTACCAGGGCTGCAGAGAAAGATCGTCAGCGTGCGACATGGGGCTCCTTGATTAGCGCAGGGTGGGACCGATGAAGCGGCTTTCGGATTCGTCGCTGATGCTCGGGTCTTCAACCGCCTGGATTGTGAAGGCGATGGTGTTGGTGCTCGAGGGCAGCTTCTCCGGATCCAGCGACAGCTCGACAGGCAGCGAGAGAATTTCGCCCGCCTTGGCGGCGACCTGTTGCTTGCCTTCATAGACCAGGCCATCCAGACCGCTGGCAGTGATGCTGAAGGTAAGATCGCGCTGGGCTTTGTTCATGATCTTCAGGGTGTAAACGTTTTCGATGCGCCCTTCTTCGTTCTCGCGATACAGCACGCGATCCTTGAGTACGTCGAGCTCCGTCAGCGAACGGTTGAACACTGCATAGCCGAACAGGCTGCTCATTACGCACAGGGCGATGGCATAGCCTATCAGGCGCGGGCGCAGCAGGTGGGTCTTCTGTCCGGAAAGATTGTGTTCGGTTGTGTAGCTGACCAGGCCACGCGGGTAGCCCATTTTGTCCATGATGCTGTCGCAGGCGTCGACACAGGCTGCGCAGCCGATGCATTCAATTTGCAGGCCATTGCGGATGTCGATGCCGGTGGGGCATACATGCACGCACATCTTGCAGTCGATACAGTCACCCAGGCCGTCAGCCTTGTAGTCGGCATCCTTCTTGCGCGGGCCGCGATTTTCGCCGCGTCCGGCATCGTAGGAGACGATTAGCGTGTCCTTGTCGAACATCACGCTCTGGAAGCGCGCATAAGGGCACATGTAGATGCAGACCTGCTCACGCAGCCAGCCGGCGTTACCGTAGGTGCCGAGTGTGAACATGCCAATCCAGAAATAGGCCCAGCCATTGGCCTGGCCATTAAGTAGTTCCGGGATCAGTTCACGGATGGGCGCAAAATAGCCCACGAAGGTCAGGCCGGTGACCAGGCCAATCAGCAACCACAGTGAATGCTTGGCTGTCTTGCGTGCCAGCTTCTCGGCGCTCATGGGCTGCTTGTCGAGTTTCATGCGCTGGTTGCGATCACCTTCGGTGACTTTCTCGCACCACATGAATACCCAGGTCCAGACACTTTGTGGGCAGGTATAACCGCACCACACGCGTCCGGCGAAGACGGTAATGAAGAACAGGCCGAAGGCGCAGATAATCAGCAGCCAGGACAGCAACATGAAGTCCTGCGGCCAGAAGGTTGCGCCAAAGACATGGAACTTGCGGCCGGGCAGATCCCACCAGACGGCCTGGCGGTCGCCCCAGTTGAGCCAGACAGTGCCGAAGTAGAGGATGAACAGAAGTGCGCCACCACCCATGCGGATAGTGCGGAACAGGCCGGTAAAGGCCTTGGTGTAGATGGCCGGCCGTTTGGCATAGAGATCAACGCCAGCGTTGCCCTTGCCATTCGGGGTTATGTTTTTTACAGGAATTTGTTCAGTCATCACGGCTTACCACGGCGGTTTATGAGACTCCTGCTTATAACTTGCAGGAATAATCTTATAACTGCATTAATGGTACGCCTGTCTGTCTGAGAAGAGGTGCGACAGGCTGTCGCACCTCTGGACAGGATCATTGATCTTTATTGTTCTGCGACAGGCTATACACGTACGCAGCCAGCAGGTGCACCTTGTCATTGCCAAGGAAGTCCTTCTGGGCGGGCATCTGGCCATTACGGCCATAGCGCAGGGTTTGCTGCACCTGGGCAAAACTGGAGCCATACAACCAGACTTTGTCGGTCAGGTTCGGCGCCCCCATGGCTTGCATACCTTTGCCTTCAGCACCATGGCAGACTACACAATTGGTCTGGTAGATCTGTTGACCTGCGGCAATGTCGATGCCGAGGTCTTCAGGATTCTTCAGGCCAGAGAGGCTGCGCACATAGCCGGCAACATTGCGGATGCCTGGCTCGCCAAGGATTTCTCCCCAGGCCGGCATGACAGCCTGGCGACCATTGAGGATGGTGGTTTTGATGGCCTCTGGCTCACCGCCCCACAACCAGTCGTGGTCGGTCAGGTTGGGGAAACCATAAGCGCCCTTGGCATCGGAGCCGTGGCATACCGAGCAGTTGGAAGCAAACAGGCGACCGCCCATTTTCAATGCCTGCTCGTCCTTGGCGACTTCCTCGATGGGCATCGCGGCATATTTGGCGAAGATCGGCCCGTACTTCTCGTCGGCCTTGTCCATCTCCTTTTCCCACTGCTTGACCTGGGTCCAGCCGCCCTCGTAGCCCGGGAAAATACCTTTCCAGGTACCCATGCCCGGGTAAAGGATCAGATAGCCCACGGCGAATACCAGGGTGGCCACGAACAGCATGAACCACCAGCGCGGCAGCGGGTTGTCGTATTCCTCGATGCCATCGAAGGCGTGGCCAAGGGTTTCTTCGGTTGTGTCTTTGCGCTGGCCTTTGCGGGTGGCAAAGATCAGCCAGGTCAGCGCCACCAGGGTGCCGCCTGTCAGGAGGATGATGTACCAGCTCCAGAATGAGGTCATTCGTTGTTGCTCCTGGAAGAGTGCTCGTCACGCGAAGGGGTGCGGGTCTCTTCGTCGGCGAAGGGCAGATTGGCCGCTTCGTCGAAGCTCGATTTGCGCTTGTTGCTGTAGGCCCACAGCACGACGCCGATAAAGGCTACGAACACCAGCAGGGTGCCGAGGCCACGAAGTGTCCCGATATCCATCATGCGTTACCGTTTGTTCTTGATAGAGGTGCCCAGAACCTGCAAGTAGGCAACCAGGGCGTCCATTTCAGTCTTGCCTTGTACGGCTTCACGTGCGCCTGCGATGTCGTCGGCGCTGTAGGGCACACCCAGGGTGCGCAGCGCTTTCATCTTGGCGGCAGTGTCCTTGCCATCCAGGGTGTTTTCGACCAGCCAGGGATAGGCGGGCATCTTCGACTCGGGCACGACGTTGCGCGGGTTGTACAGGTGCGCACGGTGCCAGTCGTCGGAGTAGCGGCCGCCGACGCGGGCCAGGTCCGGACCGGTCCGCTTGGAACCCCACAGGAAGGGGTGGTCCCAGACGCTCTCACCGGCGACCGAGTAGTGGCCGTAGCGTTCGGTTTCCGCGCGGAACGGACGGATCATCTGCGAATGGCAGCCCACGCAGCCTTCCTTGATGTAGATGTCACGACCTTCCAGTTGCAGGGCGGTGTAGGGCTTCATGCCTTCTACCGGCTCGTTCACTTCGTTCTGGAAGAACAGCGGGACGATTTGCACCAGGCCGCCGATGGAGACGGCCAGGACCATGAACAGGGCCAGCAGGCCGACGTTCTTCTCGA